>WTIQ01000306.1 GCA_011525185.1 Paracoccaceae bacterium
CTTTAGACGTGAAAAGCATAGAGCAACTTTGCCTCCTATCTTACTGTAAATATTACCACAATTTTGATTTGAGCGCTAGAAAAGTAGGAAACTTTGCACCCTAAGTGTTTTAAAATTCTGTCGGTAAAAGCACTTGGGGGCCAGAATAACCCGAAGGATGTGTCTTGTCAGAAGAACCTAGCTTTGTATGCTGGCAACTATGAAACGACTTTTTTGATATTGTGCTTGATGTTGCCCAGCTGGGGTTGGGCTGACAATTATTTGTGCATCGCTGAACAAGCCGCTGGGTTTAAGACAATCGACGGTCGGCATCAGGCCACAGAATTTAAAACTGAAAATAAATACCTTGTGTCCGAAGCGTCTGGGAACGTAACCCGTTTTGGTGAAAAAGCGCCGCTGTTTACAGCATGCAAATCTATGACACGCTCCGTAACATGCGATGGGAGCCAACAATTCATTTTGAAAAAGGATAACCTCCGCTTCATGTACTATGCGACCAGTTGGGGATATGTTTATAATATGACAGACAACCCCTACATCGAAATTGGAACATGCTCTAAGTTTTAGGTTCTTCCAGCCGCATCCCAACTCGGGTACGCGCGAGGCATTTACGTCAGTTAGGGTCTTAGGGTTTGCTAGGGGGGTGACGGAAATTTTGCCTGCTGATCTATCTGCACATGGTTGTTGACTATGTTGACCGTGTTGACCGGAGTAAAGGAAGTCAACAGGGTCAATAAGGTCAATAACCATTACTGTGTAAGAGAACATATCAATCTTTCTCCTTCTGTTGATTTAAGTAACTCCATCTCCAGAAGGCGATTTACGGCGGTGCTGATTTGCTGCTTGGATTTACCTAGCGCCTCACAAATCCCAGCCTGATTACATCTTGGGTGATTTTTCACATGCTCCAAGATTGCTCTTTGGATTGGGCCAAGAGATGCCAAGGTTCTGTTCTGCGGATCGCTAAATCCACTGTCCGTCCAATTCAGGCGGTAATCTTCGCGTTGCTCAACGTCTTTGCCGGTAATAAACAAATCTACGTCCCGACTTCCTATCACGCGCTGCATGAGTAGGATTGTCTCGACAGTTGCAACGATAGCTTGCGACCCGAGCACCATGTCTAAAGGTTCTGTTTCTACATCAGTCTTCTTCTTGGTGTGGTGAACAGCAACAATGGTGATTTCGAGATCGTGCGCTAACTTGCGCAATTTCGAAAACTCACCTTCAACATATGAATAATCTTGTTTTTGAGAGGCGTCTCGAATTGCTTGGATTGTATCAATTATAAGACACTTGAGATCAGGATAGCGCTGCTTCAACGCTCTAATTAAACCGTGCGCTGCATCTCCTTTGGGTAAAGGCTTCTCCGATGATAGTCCGGAGATGAAAATCAGCTTGTCTGATGGGAAGGCGCTGATTTTTGCATAGCGATCTTTCAGTCTGCGTTCGTTGTCTTCATTGGCAATATAAACAACACGATGACCCTTAGAAGCGATGACATCTGCTAAACCCATCACATACCAAGATTTACCGCACTTTGGTGCTCCACCGACGAGAACAAGGTTTGGAATGGGCAACACTTCTTCGATTAGCCATGTAATAGGAGCAAATTCACTTTTGGATAATTCCAATGCAGAACTGATAGAAAGACCGCTTAGCAAGTCTTCTGGTAATCCTTGTATTGCTCGTAAACCCTCTGAGACGGCCTCTGAGCCACTTTGATTATACACGTCCCACCAATCACCTCCTTCGATCTTAGGAAGCGCATATGGCTTTCCTGTAGCTTCAGCGGCGGTAATGCCTTCATCATCATTATCAGCGGCAATGATAACGTTTGGGTGAGCTAATTGAGGGACGGTTTTGGGCAGTGTTTTTGCGTCTAGTGCAAAGAACGTTTGCTGACCCGTCGATAAATTGACCGCTACGGCATCAGCCCAGCCCTCACAAACGTAAAGAATATCAGTCCTGTCGCCAATAAAGGCACCAGCATTTAGCTTCTTCATCCCCGTTGAGAACTTCTTGCGACTGTTTGGGTATATTTCCTGTTGTCCCCTTTGTTCTCCGGTTAGCACATCAAACAAAGGCACAACTACAGTTTCGCCCTCTAATCTGGCCCCAAGCAGCGGTAATTTCTTTTTTTGGTGATATGGAACAGCTGAGGTGATAGTCCGCTCAGGCAATGCGCCATCTCTTTGCATAGCCTTTAACCGCTCAAGATCATCACATTGTTGTCTGCAATGATGCTTTAAAAGCCCATTATGCTCGTTAATGAAAAAGCGATCGATCCCACCACAGTTTGGGCATGGTTTATCACCATGTTCGTTTGCAGTTTTTCGCTTTAATCCATAACGTTGAATGACGTTATTAACGTGTTCTGCGTAAGGGTAATCCATTGACAAAATCCCTTCTAGGGTTTGCCGTGCGCACTCAAATCAGCTATAATGGCGGGACTTTCATCCTATTCCCGTGCTGCTGATTTCGCGTTGGCGCACGGGTTTTTTATTGTTGGGATAACTCTTGAACAGCGGCATCAAAATCCGCTTCCCGAACGCGAGACATGCGTTCTCCAAGTTTGATCAATGGCGGCAGCTTTCCTGCAGCAATCAGCTTGTAGATCATGGGACGACTACAATCTAAACGCTCGGCCATTTTAGTCGGGGATAATAAACGTTCTGTCATGTGACACTCCTGCGTTACGTGACAGTTCATTTAAACCATAATGGAGCGGATTGGGCCTCTAAGGACGCTCTTTTTTTGCAATTAAATTGTGATTTTGAAGATACTTTCTCATGCTATCGACCTTTCTTTTCGGAACACCTCCTGCATTAGAAAAGCCTCCCTCCATAGCAGCAACGTAACGTGGGATCATGCTTTCCATTTTGCCTTTGACCCGACAAATCTCAACGTATCGCTTTCGCTGTTCTAGCTGAAATCGCAGTTGTTCTTCGTTTTTTGCACCTTTTCTGGCTTTCATCCCCGCCCACATGTCCCTTTCCATTGCAGTGTGCCGCATAGTTGCGAGGTTTTGGTAATGGACGGCCCTCATTGCGTTGAAAACGGCATCATTTGAAATCTGACCCGCCATCTTTTCAAGTGCCGATTTAGCATGCAGGATAGCAAGACCTGCCCAATGGTATGCCTCAGAAGTTTCCCGTCCTTTTGTAATAGCTTCAAAATGATCCGAATATCCGCATTCGTCTAATATTTTGCCACATACATCTATAATATTTTGAAGATCACTCTCAGGCGAAATTTCTGCAAACTCATCTTTAGATAATTCAATGGTTTTTATCACTCTCTTATCTTCTTTCATGCTGCACCATTTAGATAACCATAATATTGTTCTGCAATTTCGTATCGCTTTTCAAAGAAATCATCGCGGCGATAACTTTTCTTTGTACCCGTAATGGCATGATCGCAATATTTTGAAACATACCGTTCATCTATTTGTAGATTATCTGCCCAGCCGTGAAACGTAGAGCGACACCCATGTGCAGTGATGCTGCGATCATACTTCTTAAATGATACCAGTAGGCTGCCAGCTGCCATGTGTGGGTTTTTTACGCGTCCTTTGAACACATACCCCTCAGTATGTCCGTTTTGGTGCTTCCGTAGCCCATCTGCAAGCGCCTGAGGTAGCTTAATGCTAAATTCCTCTCCGCTCTTCATATAGCCCTCTGTATCGCCACCTATGGGCCTCTCAGGCACAGTAAACACACCCTCGTCTAATTCTAGATGCTCCCAGCGCATGCAAGCGATTACACTGGAGCGATGCACCGTAACTAGCTGTAGCTTAAGAGCAAGCTTCATTATCGCGCTGAAGTCTTTGGTTTCTATCCAACTCCACAACTTAGGTGCTTCCCGCCAATCAACAAAGCCATGTGATTTTGGCTTGGTCTTGGGAATTGTCAGACTTTTCTTTTTCGGTAGTGGATTTGCTAGGATGTATTCTTTCCGCAAAGCGTACTCAAAGACCTCATCTGTGTAGCCGTGCAGGTCTTTAGACCTCGATGGTGAAGCCGCATACATCGCTTCTATTTGATCTGCCAAATAGGCTGGGCGAAGCTTGTTTATGGGAATGTCACCGAATGCTGGCTGCAAGTGAACACGATAACAGGACATGGGGCGATCTATACTCGCCTTTCCTGTCCAACGATTGCTGGCAAGCTCGCGCTGATACCATTCAAAATACAGCTCACCAAATGTTGGCACTTCGATCTGCTCAACTGGACGATCATCTCTTAGCA
>WTIQ01000516.1 GCA_011525185.1 Paracoccaceae bacterium
ATCCAGGGGAGCGCACGCTCTCGCAAACACACATAAATCTAGCACATTATCACGCCACATCTTGGGCCCATTTCAAAGAGTGTTACAAGACCAGACGGAGCAATGGTTCGTACAGCGAGGAACTCAATATATTGAAAACGTTAGACCAAACAACTGACAGTGGAAAACTTGAAAGATTTTTTTATGATCATTGTGTTGCGCACGATCAACTCATTAAAAAAATGAAAACCTATGATCTTTATCGCACTTTTGACATGCAATTTGAAAAAAAGATGCTGAGGTACTTCGAAAAATCTGACCTTGTAGAACGCGTGTAATTCAAATTGAAGTCAACATTGCTAATCACCTCCGCTTAGGATATGTCACGCACAACCGACAGCAACCTGTCAATGTGAGACAAAACACAACGTATGATAAGGCAAAGATCCCTTATTCCATTGGAGACGAATGACCCATTTCTCTGACCTAGACCTCAATCCTAAAATTCTCAAGGCAATTGATGAAGCGGGATATACGTCACCGACCCCCATTCAAGCTGGGGCAATACCAGCTGCGCTCTCTGGCAAGGATGTTTTGGGAATAGCCCAAACTGGCACAGGAAAGACAGCGAGTTTTACCTTGCCGATGATACATATTCTTGCCCGCGGTCGCGCCCGTGCGCGTATGCCTCGCTCTTTGGTTCTTTGTCCAACACGCGAATTGGCAGCACAAGTTGCAGAGAATTTCGATATCTACAGTAAGCACGTGCGTCTGGACAAAGCGCTTTTAATCGGAGGCGTGAGCTTTAAGGATCAGGATATTTTGATAGACAAAGGTGTCGATGTTCTTATTGCAACACCTGGTCGCCTTTTGGACCATTTTGAGCGGGGCAAACTGCTCTTGACTGGTGTTCAGATGATGGTTGTGGATGAAGCAGATCGCATGCTGGATATGGGATTTATTCCTGATATTGAGCGTATTTTTGGCCTGACCCCCTTCACCCGACAAACGCTCTTCTTCAGTGCCACAATGGCTCCAGAAATTGAACGGATTACAAATACCTTTTTGTCTGCGCCCGCGCGGGTTGAAGTGGCTCGCCAAGCGACAGCGTCAGAAACCATTGAACAAGGTGTTGTGCTCTTTAAGCCAAAGCGCAAGGATCGCGAGGGGAGCGAAAAGCGAAAGATTTTGCGCCGCTTGATTGATCAAGAGGGCGGGAGCTGCTCGAATGCAATCATATTTTGCAATCGCAAATCCGAAGTGGACATATGCGCAAAATCTTTGCGCAAGTATGGATATGACGCCGCTGCCATTCATGGTGATCTGGATCAAAACCAACGCACCGCCACGCTTGAGCAATTTAAAGACGGTGCGCTGAAATTTCTCGTGGCCTCAGATGTGGCGGCACGTGGACTTGATGTCCCTTCCGTCAGCCATGTGTTTAACTTCGACGTTCCCTCCAATTCAGAGGATTATGTTCACCGCATTGGTCGCACAGGACGGGCTGGTCGCACCGGTAAAGCCGTGATGATCTCAACCCAGCGAGATCATAAAAACCTGGAAGCAATCGAAAAGCTCATTCAAAAAGAGATACCGCGGATCGAAAACCCGAGCGGTTCTGAAGACGAGAGAAAAGACGAGAAACCCTCCCGTTCCGTTGAGCCACGTTCAAGCGACAGTCTTGACGAGACGGTAGACAAAAAGCAGAGAGGCCCAAGAGGGCGACGGCGCTCTCGACACGGACAGGACCAGATGGATCAAGTGGTCGGCATGGGTGATCACTTGCCCAGTTTTATTGCCCTTAGCTTTGAGCAACGCATGAGCGATCAAGTCTAGAACGTATTCTCAGCCGTAGTGCTTACCAGTACGGCTGTCCAAATCTTTGACACGCCGATAGGTGCGAGCGTGCCAACCGCAACTAATTTTCTGCGGCGATTTATGCGTTATTTTTTGGAGGTCAAACCAAACGACTTATCGTCACGCTCACTTCTGGCTTTTTGCCCAACTCTGAGAGTGTTGTTTGACGGACGATTTTGCGCACCTCATCTTCTAAGGCATCGTCGTCTTGCCGCGTTTTCTGCTTCGCTCGGCCCAAAAACTGGCTAACGTCCTCTTCCAAGATATCCTCAAGAGCGCCATGAGAGCGTCCTGTTGTGGGAAGCCCGCGGATCTCCACCCAAGGTTCTGCGAAAAAATCGTCCTCATCATCCATCACGATATTCACATGCACGAGACCGTTCATCGCCATTTTAATTCGCTCACGCATGATACCGTCTAGCGCGCCGTATTGGACTGTTCCATCCAGATAGACACGTCCCGTTTCAACGTATTCTACAACTTTTGGCGCATTCCCAGACAAATCTAGCATCATACCGTTGACACAGACCACTGAGGCATGCCCCGAAGCTTCTGCAAGCTTTTGATGGGCTCTCAGATGTCTATGTTCTCCATGCATGGGAATGATGCACTGGGGTTTTGTGATCTCATGCATACGTTGCAAATCGGGACGGTTGGCATGACCAGAGACGTGATAGGTGCCGTTGCTATCATCCACAACATCCACGCCTTTTTCTGAGAGCTGATTGATTATACGAATAACGTCTTTCTCGTTTCCAGGAATGGTTTTTGAAGAAAACAAAAACAGATCGCCTTCACGCAACTCCATACCCTGAAATTTGCCATGTGCCAGTTGCGCTGTTGCGGCGCGGCGTTCTCCTTGACTGCCCGTGGCCAGCAGCATGAGGTGCGCGCGCGGGATTGATTTCGCATCTTCTGGGGTAACCACCGTAGGAAAATCTTTTAAGACACCCGTTTCAATCGAAGCCTCAATCATCGTACGCATTGCACGACCCATCAGACAAATCGAGCGCCCTGCCCTGACCCCAGCCTCTGCGAGCGTTTTAACCCGCGCCACGTTACTGGCGAAGGTCGTCGCCACAACCATCTCTGGCGCAGAGGCCACTAAGGCCTCAATATTTTTGCCTAAACTGGCTTCGGAGCGACCTGCATGCTCACTAAACACATTCGTACTGTCGCACACTAAGGCCTTAACACCGTCTTTTGAAACCTCTTCCCATAACGCAGGATCAAAGGCTTCACCCACCATAGGCGTTTCATCCATTTTGAAATCGCCAGTGTGAATAATTCGGCCCGCTGGCGTTGAAATGAGTAAGCCACTGCTTTCTGGGATCGAGTGAGAAATAGGAATAAAAGCCACTTGAAACGCACCTACTTCGATTTGCGATGGCCACGCTTCAGCGGTTTTTACGAGTGCCTCTGGGTGCCCTTGGTCCGCCATTTTGCGTCGGGCGATATGCGACGTGAAAGAACGGGCATAGATTGGCGCGCCAAGCTTGTCCCACAGGTGCCCGATTGCCCCCACATGATCCTCATGCGCATGAGTGATAAAAATACCCTCAATATCGTGTCGACGCGCTTCCAGCCAAGAAATATCGGGAAAGATTAAATCCACACCTGGAGTGCTTCCCATATCGGGAAAGGTGACCCCTAGATCAACGACGATCAATTTCTCCCGCCCGGCTTCGCCATAGCCGTAGACATAGGCGTTCATTCCAATTTCACCCGCTCCACCGAGAGGTAAATAAATTAAGCGTTCCGTTGTGCTCATATGGTACCCTGCGTACGGTTATAATCATGAATAACCGTCAACCCGTATATGGTTAAATCTATCTCAATAAAGTCAAATAGCGCTGGAATTTCATCAAACAATGGCGCAAGACCCCCCGTTCCAATAACCGTCATTGGAACGTCCCGCTCGCTCTTGATATTATTAATAAGCCCTTCAATCATAGCCACACTGCCCCAGAAAATGCCCGATTGGATACAGGACACCGTATTGGTGCCTATGACGGTTGCGGGCTGGGTAATGTCCACATGTGGCAGCGCTGCAGTTTTGGAGTGCAAGGCCTCAAGGCTCAAGTTTACTCCAGGGGCAATCACGCCCCCAATGTAGGCTCCATCTTCTGACACAACATCAAAATTCGTTGCCGTCCCAAAATCAACAACTATTACATTGCCTCCATGACGCGCAAAAGCGCCTGCAACATTTGCGAGGCGATCTGGACCAGCACGCGTCCCGACGTCAATCCGAGGCTCTTTTGGCAAAGCGCACTCAGGCTTTCCCACAACAAGGGGACGACAGGAAAAATAACGATCGCACATCACGCGAAGGTTAAAGATGACACGCGGCACCGAGGTTGCGATCACGACATCTGTTAT
>WTIQ01000355.1 GCA_011525185.1 Paracoccaceae bacterium
ATGAATTTGAGGCCAATTTGGTCGAAGAAGTGATCCTGACACTGCCAATTAGCCGGTATTCTGAACCAGACGATGAATGCGATTTAGAAACCGTCCACACTTCCATTTTGTCCGCGCATGAAACGCTGGATGCAATAGATGCTTTGTACATTCGGTTAACTGACATTGCTCGGGGAATAAAGGAGGGTCATATCTGAATCCAAGAAGTAAACTCGGTGAGTTTTATCAAATTTAAGCTTCTATATCCAGCCAATTAAAATGTTTACGAAGGTAATTTTCTAACTGAGCAATGTCTGAATAGGTTGTTTTCGTTAAGCTAGAGACTGGAAACCATTGACTTGGGTCCTCAATATCACGTCGGAATTCTTGAAATGCAAAATTGCCGTTATGTTGTGGAAAAATATCGATACATTGAGTTTGATTGTTATTATGGATCGATTTAATTACGGAAAGCTTCTTTTCCATTTTTTTGCACCAATTGTTTGATTTACGCTACATAACAAACGTAACATCTTTGTAGTAACTATGATAAGAAACATAGAGGAATTCCTATGTCTGAAGCATTAGATGCAAATTACGAGCAAGCAGGTTACCATTTCAAACAGAACTTAGGTTTAAAACCAGCTCTGTTACTGGTTGACTTCGCAAAAGCTTACTTCAAGAAAGACTCTCCATTATTCGGTGGCCCGCTATGTGAGACCGCTCGAGAAGCTGCGGTTGAACTTACCAATTCTGCAAGAAAAAACAACGTACCTGTTATTTTTACGGAAGTTTTGTACAGGCCTGGAGGGTTAGATGGTGGTGCTTTTTACTCTAAAGTTCCAGCACTGAGCTGCTTCGACCAAGGTCGCGAAACACAAGAATTGTGCGATGGTTTTGATAAGCGCGATACGGAACTAATGATTACCAAACAATATCCCAGTGCTTTTTTTGGGACTAGTTTGTCGGCGAGTTTGGCATTTTTGAAAGTCGACACACTTGTCATTGCCGGATTGACGACATCAGGTTGCGTTCGAGCTACATGCATAGACTCGATTTCAAGTGGTTTTATCACAGTCATCGCTGAAGACGCGTGTGGGGATCGGGCTATGGAGCCCCATCAAGCAAATCTTTTTGATATGAGTGCTAAATATGCCGACTTAATGAAGAATCATGAAGTCTTGGACTACTTTAAGTCGTCAAAAGTTACATGATTTTAGGCTGTTGAATTGCGTCGTCTCGTGCTTTGAGAGGATCGCTGTCATCCCAGTGCCGGGCGATAAATCGTGCTCCGGTGATCCCATCAGAACTGTTTGATGCTAGCCATAATGCTGGCTTGATCATGACAGAAGGAGATAAAAGGTTGCCGTCAGCACCTTTTTTATCCTTACTCGGCGGGAGTAGATCAGTATCCGTTGCTCCACCTGGCAGTAATACATTTACCGTAACTCCCGCATCGCTTAGTTCCTGGGCCCAGCTTCTTGATGCAGCCTCCAGAAATGCTTTTGATGATCCATATGGTGAATAACCTTGTCTGACCATTGTTTGCGTCGATGTTGAAATATTTATGATCTTCCCAGCATTTTGCTCAATCATGCATGGAACCACAGAGCGTGATAGATAAAAAGGGCCATTAACATTGGTATCGATAATATCTTGCCAGGCGTCGACTTCCGATTCCCAAAATTTGGTTGGAACAGTGTTAAATGTATCTGAAATTCTGCGCATTCCAAGACCAGCATTGTTCACTAAAACATCGATTTTTCCCCATTTTTGCACGGTCAGATCGACAACATTCAAAGCAGAATTTGGATCAGTGGCGTTTGCTTCTAAACAGATCGCACGATCACCAAATTCAAGCGAAACAGCTTCTAAAGCGGGAGATTTCGTTGAGCCAGTCACAACTACATACGCTCCATGCTTTACGAATGCGCGCGCCATAACTAGTCCTAAACCCCGAGTGGCTCCGGAAACGATAATGACTTTGTCTTCAAGCATGAGTTTTCTCATGGCATGTAACTCCCTCCGTTCACCCATAAGACTTGTCCGGTCATATATTTTGATGCATCAGATAGTAAAAACATAACAGGTCCTACAACATCTTCTGGAGTTGCAGCGCGTTTCAAAGGCGTCATCTCAGCTATCATGTTGAAGTCTACATCCAGTGGGTCGGCTTTAGTTCGCCCGGCGCCCCCTCGTATAAAATCTGTATCAATTGCGCTTGGCGCAACTGCATTGACCCTAACGTCTGGCGCAACCTCTAAGGCTAATGTTTTTGTTAAACTGATTAAACCAGCCTTTGCAGCTGAATAAGGGCCAAAATTGGGGCGTGCATAGTGTGCCAAGCCAGATGCTATGTTTACAATAGCTCCTTGGTTTGTCTTCAATTTAGGCAATAAAAGCTTGGTCATTGCGAACGCACCAATCAAGTTGACTTGGATTACCTCCTTGATCTCTTCAAGTTCTGTATTTTGAACTGGTTTCATTGGGGAAGTGAAGCCTGCTGCATTCACAAAACCATCTATATTTCCTAACGCTTCTACTGCTGAAGCCATAAGCTTTTCGTCAAATAGATCGATATATTTTACGTTGGCGCCCTCAGGCACCGGATACTGATCAATTGTTTTTTTTAAGTCTAAAACAGTGACATGCCACTTTTCACGCAAAGCAGCTTTTGTAACTGCTCGACCGATTGCGCCAGCACCGCCGAGAATAGCAAGTGATTTCGTCATATTTAGAAAAATCACAATATATTCAGTACTTGTCCAGACAAATTTAAATTGGTTTAACTAACCAAGTGTTAAAAACATTCTGGAGTGAGATAATGAATTCTGACTGTGTTATAATTGTTGGAGCAGGTCCTGTCGGTTTGGTTGCTGCAGTTTCCTTAATACAAAATAAGATTCCAGTTATCGTATTGGAGGCGTCTGCAGATTTGGCGGTTGATCTTCGTGCGTCTACATTTCATCCTCCAACACTAGATTTCCTTGATGAATTGAATTTGGCTGATGGCCTTATAAGCAGAGGCATTAAGTGCCCTTTGTGGCAATTCCGTGATCGTAAGAAGGGTGAGATCGCAACATTCGATTTAGGCTTGTTGAAAGACTACACCAATCATCCGTATCGGCTTCAGGCGGAGCAATGGAAATTGACTGAAGCAGCTAGAAAACGACTTGAAGAGAGTGATCTTGCCGAACTTGTAACAGACATATCAGTTAGAGACTTCGAGCAGGATGAAGATTGTGTAACGGTTTTTGCAGAGAGAAAAACTGGTGAAAAGGAAGTATATAAGTCAAAGTACCTAATAGGTGCTGATGGTGCTCGATCGACTATACGTGCAATAACTAAAGTTGGATTTCCGGGTTTAACCATACCTGAAATATTTTTATCTCTGTCGACACCATTCAGATACGATTTAGCAATCGATGGTTTAGCAGATATAAGTTATATTTCTGACCCGGACGAATGGCTTGTCCTTTTACGTACGCCTACCTTATGGCGTGTTTTATTTCCAACTGATCCCAATCTTACTGACGAAGAGATCCTCGATCCAGTTAGGATAGAAGATCGGATGCAGAACTTATTACCTGGTGCGCCGTATGAAATTTCGCATAAAACAGCGTATCGTGTGCATGAGCGAGTTGCAGATAAATATGTCCACGGTCGTGTCTTTCTAGCGGGAGATGCTGCTCATCTCAACAATCCTCTTGGGGGCATGGGAATGAACGGCGGTATACACGATGCAGTTAACCTATCCAGTAAATTAACCGAGGTGTGGCACGGCGCGCCTATTTCATTGATGGACCGATACGAGAGACAGCGCCGAAAAGTAGCGATTGAGACAGTTCAAGCTCAGGCGCTACGAAATAGGACTGTTTTAAATGAGAAAAATCCCGAAAAAAGACAAGCTTATCATGATGAATTGAGGGGAATTGTAAACGATGAAAATAAACATAAACAATACGTACTTGGATCATCCATGATTAAATCATTGCAAGATTTGGAAACTGTCGAATAATAATACGTGTAATGGCAAGTTTACCAAAATACATTCAAATCGCAGACACCCTGCGGGCTGAAATCGGCTCTGCGAGATATCCTCTAGGAGCTAAACTTCCACCAGAAACACGGCTGTGTGAACGCTTTGCAGCATCCCGATTTACTGTCCGTGAAGCGATTAAAAAATTAGCTTCAGAAAAATTAGTTAAAACCGAGCAAGGTGCTGGTACCA
>WTIQ01000181.1 GCA_011525185.1 Paracoccaceae bacterium
GCCGTATGCAAACGGACATCTTCATATCGGACATGCCCTCAACAAAGTCCTCAAAGACATGGTGGTGCGCTCTCAGCAGATGATGGGGCGGGATGCGCGATATATCCCAGGCTGGGATTGCCACGGGCTGCCAATCGAATGGAAGATTGAGGAAGATTATCGCAAAAAAGGCAAAAATAAAGATGACGTTCCCGTCGTTGATTTTCGCCAAGAATGCCGAAAATTTGCCGAAGGATGGATCGATATTCAGCGGGAGGAATTCAAGCGCCTCGGTGTAACCGGAACTTGGGACAAACCCTATCTGACAATGGATTTTCACGCCGAGCGCGTGATTGCTGAAGAATTTATGAAGCTTTTGATGAATGGCACACTCTATCAGGGCTCCAAACCTGTCATGTGGTCGCCTGTTGAACAAACGGCGCTGGCTGAGGCCGAAGTGGAGTATAAAGACAAAGACAGTTTTACCATTTGGGTCAAATTCAAAGTAACAGGCATTGAAGACAAGGTGCTTGCCAATTCCTATGTGGTGATCTGGACAACAACTCCTTGGACCATCCCCTCAAATAAAGCCGTGGCTTATGGGTCTGACATTTCTTACGGACTCTATGAGGTCATCGGACGCCCCGAAGAATGTTGGGCGCGTATTGGTGAACGCTATATTCTCGCCGACAATTTGGCATCCGATGTCTTGGAAAAGGCGCGACTTGATGACACGATGTACCGTCGCCTCTGTGACATCACGCAGGATGATCTCGCACAAATCTCCCTCAAACACCCCCTCTTTGGGAGCGAAGGTTCAAATGGGGAATGGGACGACATCCGAGATTTCCGCGCCGCTGATTTTGTCACCGACACCGAAGGCACTGGATTTGTGCACTGCGCCCCTTCTCACGGCATGGAGGAATTTGAACTTTACCGTGATCTGGGCATGCTTGAAGAGGTCATCACCTATAACGTAATGGAAGATGGCCGTATGCGCGCTGAACTACCGTTCTTTGGGGGAACCTCAATCCTGAACCAAAAAGGCAAAGAGGGTAACGCGAACTCAACCATTATCAGCAAGCTTGCGGGAACAGGTGGCTTGCTGGCGCGAGGTAAAATCAAACACAGCTACCCCCATTCTTGGCGCTCAAAAGCACCAGTTATTTATCGCAACACGCCGCAATGGTTTGCTGCGATTGACCGCAAGATTGAGGATGGACAAAACGAATATGGCGATACGATCCGAGAGCGGGCTCTCAAATCAATCGACGCTCTGGTGACTTGGACCCCCAACACTGGGCGCAATCGCTTGCATTCGATGATTGAGGCGCGTCCTGACTGGGTGCTCTCGCGGCAACGGGCTTGGGGGGTTCCTCTCACCTGTTTCACGAAAAAAGGCGCTTTGCCGACCGACCCCGATTTCCTTTTGAAAAACGAAGCTGTCAACGCTCGTATTGTCGAAGCCTTCGAAGCCGAAGGCGCGGATGCTTGGTATCAAGACGGCTCCAAGGAACGCTTTTTGGCAGGTATCGTTGATCCAGACGCCTATGAGCAAGTCTTTGACATTCTTGATGTGTGGTTTGATTCAGGCTCTACCCATGCCTTTGTCTTGCGGGATCGTGAAGATGGCTCAGAGGGCGGTCTTGCCGATCTCTACTTGGAAGGCACTGACCAACACCGCGGCTGGTTCCATTCCTCTATGTTGCAAGCCTGTGGAACGCGGGGACGTGCTCCCTATCGGGGTGTTCTGACGCATGGCTTTACCCTTGATGAAAAGGGTATGAAAATGTCCAAATCACTGGGCAATACCGTGGCCCCTGAACAAGTGATTAAGCAGTATGGCGCGGATATTCTAAGGCTTTGGGTCGCTCAGTCCGATTACACGGCGGATTTACGTATCGGCCCTGAAATTCTCAAAAACACGGCCGATGCCTACCGCCGACTGCGCAATACTATGCGGTTCATGTTGGGCTCGCTGGCCGATTTCAGTGAGAGCGACCGTATCGAAGCCCAAGACATGCCCGAGTTGGAACAATGGGTCTTGCATCGGCTTGCGGAATTGGATGAGATCGTGCGCAAGGGATATACCGCCTACGACTTTCAAGGCGTCTTTCAAGCCGTCTTTACCTTTGCGACTGTGGATTTATCATCCTTCTATTTCGATATCCGCAAAGATGTTCTCTACTGCGACGGTGACACCGTTGAGCGCAAGGCAGCGCGAAGTGTTCTGGACATTCTCTACCACCGACTAACCACATGGCTCGCGCCCGTTCTCGTCTTTACGATGGAAGAGGTCTGGCTTGAGCGCTATGGCGATGAAAACAGCTCGGTGCATCTGGTTGACTTCCCTGTCACTCCAAAGGCGTGGAAAAACGACACACTTTCGGCAAAATGGACAGATATTCGAACCGCCCGCCGTGTTGTCACAGCAGCGCTCGAAATTCAGCGCACCGAAAAAGTAATCGGGGCAAGTCTAGAGGCCGCACCAGTGGTCTATGTGAAAGCGCCAGAGATGCTCGATACGCTGAAGTCGGTTCCCTTTGCCGATATCTGCATCACGTCAGATATTGTTCTCAACGCGGGTACAGGCCCAGAAGACGCATTTACCTTGGAGGGTCCAGAGACAGGGATCGCCGTGACCTTTCAAAAAGCAGAGGGCGAGAAATGTCAACGCTGCTGGAAGATCCTCCCCGATGTTGGATCACATACCCATCGTGGCACCTGCGCACGCTGCAGCGCCGCCTTGGGTTAGAGCATGTTCAGCCAAAGTGGGCACCGGTTTGGCGGTTCGAACATAAGGGCAAAACAATACACTAGAGCGTGTCAGATGAATCTGATTAAACGTAACACGCTCTAGCTCCGCTTCGCATTAAAGAAGGCCTTCAGCAACTCTGCTGAGGGCTGCTCCAGGATATTGGAATAAACCTCGGGGCGGTGATGACTTTGGCTGTGCGAAAAGACGCAAGCGCCCTGCTCAACCCCGCCTGATTTGGGATCAGAGGCACCATAGTAAAGGCGCGAAAGACGCGCCGCAGCAATAGCCCCTGCACACATAGCGCAAGGCTCAAGTGTCACATAGAGGTCACAGCCGATGAGCCGGTCGCTCTTCAAAAGGCGACAGGCCTCTCGGATTGCAAGAATTTCCGCATGCGCTGATGGATCACAGAGCTCTCTTGTACGATTAGAGGCCCGTGAGAGCACCCTGCCCTCTCCAGAAACAATCACAGCCCCAACTGGGACCTCCCCCCGTTCAAAGGCCGCTTTGGCCTCTGTCAGAGCTATTTGCATATGACTTTTGAACATGGCTGTGCACAGGCCCTAATTTGTCTTTCGCTCCTCTTGCTTTTCCCATAAACCGCGAGAATGGACAAGAAAACACCCCAAGGCGAACGCATTGCCAAAGTCATTGCCCGTGCAGGCCATGCCAGCCGCCGCGAAGCAGAACGCATGATTGAAGCTTCACGTGTGAGCGTAAACGGCAAAATCATCACCTCAGCGGCCCTCAATGTCTCGCCCAGTGATCGGATTTTGCTGGATGGAGAGGCGATCAACACCCCAGATCATGAGCGGCTTTGGCTGTTTCACAAACCCCTTGGAGTGGTGTGCACCTCAAAAGACGAGCAGGGCCGCAAAACCATCTTTGACGTTTTGCCTCCTGATTTACCGCGGGTGATGAATATCGGGCGCTTGGATCTGAATTCTGAGGGGCTTTTACTGCTCACCAACGATGGGGAGATTAAACGCAAGCTTGAATTGCCATCCACGGGGTGGCTGCGTCGCTACCGGGTCCGCGTCAAAGGAGAGCCCAGCGAGGACCTGATTGCGCCACTGAAAAAAGGCATCACCCTAGAGGGCGAGAGCTTTCGTCCCATGGAGGTGAGTATCGACCGTCAACAGGGAGCAAATGCTTGGCTGACGGTGTCCTTACGAGAAGGAAAAAACCGCGAAATTCGCCGCGCGATGGAGCATGTCGGCCTCAGTGTGAACAGATTGATCCGGGTCTCTTTTGGGCCTTTTCAACTTGGCAAGCTGAAAGCGGGCGAGCTTGAAGAAGTCCGCCGCAAAATTTTGCGCGATCAATTGGGACTGGCTCCCACCGCAACAATCAAAGTGAAACGCCCGCAGAGAAAACGCCCAGTGCGGAAACCTCATCTTTGATTTTCCCCCTTATCACCTGTTAACTTGCACTCGCCTTTCTGATATGACCCTACACAAAT
>WTIQ01000036.1 GCA_011525185.1 Paracoccaceae bacterium
CTCATTCATCATTGATGCGTCCAACAAGTCCCCGTTAGCATCGTAGATACTCTGGCTGACAGAGATGATCATGCTTGTTAGACTGAGACAAAAGGGGTGCGTTTATGAAAGTGACATTTCTGAGTTGTTTAATGACTTTGTGGGTTGGCATGCTGTGCGCGGAACCCGCGCGATGGGTATCTGAGTGGCCCGAGACTGATTTTAGCAAAACAACGGTAAAGGACTGGAGAGAAATCCTCTCGGGCGGACCGCCCAAAGATGGGATTCCCGCGCTTACAAATCCGCGTTTCATTCCCATTTCCGAGGCGGATTTGCCCGAAAATGAACCGCTGATTGTGCTTGAAATGGCGGGGGAGCGACCGCGCGGGTATCCTCTTCGCTATCTCATGTGGCATGAAATCGTCAATGATCGTATCGGCAACATGGCTGTCGCTATTACATTCTGTCCACTTTGCAATTCGGCTTTGAGCTTTGATCGCCGTGTTGGAGGTCAAGTCTTAGAATTTGGGGTCACGGGAGAGCTACGACATTCGGATATGGTAATGTATGATCGCCAAACACAGAGCTGGTGGCAACAGGCTCAGGGTCTTGGTCTGGTTGGGGCAATGGCGGGGGTCCAGCTCTCTTTTGTTCCCAGTTGGGTGGAGAGCATTGCGTTATTCAAGTCGCGCAACCCCAATGGTTTGGTTATGCAGGAACCCGATTATGCGCGCCAATATGGACGCAACCCCTATGTAGGATATGAGAAAAGCCAGCGGCCCTTTCTCTTTAATGGGGACCTTCCATTACATAATATTCCCGCTTTGTCGCGTGTCGTGCGCGTGGGTGAGCGAGCTTGGCCGCTCGAGCGCTTGCGTAAAGTCAAGGAGCTTAGAGAGGCGGAAGTCGTTCTCACGTGGCAAGCAGGGCAGGCGAGCGCATTGGATGACGTTTTTCTTTCCAAGGGCAAAGAAGTTGGGAATATCCGCGTCCAAATGTTAGAGGGTCAGAACCTTCCTCATGATATTATGTTCGCGTTTGCCTTTCACGCCTTTTGGCCAGAAGGGCAGTGGCTGCTCGGCCAGTAAAGGTCCTTTGCGCGGGCCTCTTTATAGTCTTGCAAGGACGGATTGTACTGCCTTTGAAATGCGTCGCCCTGTTGGCCCTGCCGTCGAACCGAAGCTTGCAACATATTCTCCGTCTCCGTCCAAGAGCACTTTGTTAAAGTTCCAAGAGGGGGAAAACCCATGTTCGCGTTTTAACCATGCGAAGAAGGGGTGCGCGTCCGTCCCTTTTATTTTGGTGATAGAGGTCATCGGGAGGGTTAAGCCATAGTTGATTTCACAAAATTGTTTTACCAGTTCGTCCTCTTTGAGTTCCTGCTTAAAATCATGGGACGGGACGGCCAGCACCACCAAGCCGTCTTCGTGATAGCGTTCGTATAGTTTTTGAAGTCCAGCATATTGGCGGGTAAAGCCACAGCGGCTGGCGGTATTTACAACAAGGACCGCTTTGCCCTTATAGTCACGAAGGTCGATGACCCCACCGTCAATGTTCTCGAACACAAATTCGTCGGCCAGTGCCGCAACAGACATTAACATGAAAAAAATCCCCAATAAAAAACGCATACGCTTCTCCTTAGAGCGAGAGGTAGAGCCATTCAGGTGATGTCAAGGGATGCTCAGGGCGCGTAGACAAAAATTTGAACATCTGCGACGTTTGTTCCTGTCGCACCTGTGACCAAAAGATCACCTGACGCCTTAAGTGCCGCATAGCTGTCATTGTTGTCGAGCAATGCCTTTAGGCTCACGCCCGCTGTGTCCAGTCGCGCCAATGTTTGATTGTCCACTAGACCACCTGCCGCATCGGTCGGTCCGTCGCGTCCATCTGTCCCGCCACTTAGAAACACCCATGTTCCACTTAGATCAGAGAGATTTTCAGCGACACGAAGCGCCAATTCTTGATTGCGACCGCCTGTTCCGTTGCCTTTTAGAGTAACAGTCGTCTCTCCCCCCCAAACAAAGCACTGAGCTTTCTGTAAATCGCTCTCTTTGATCGTGCGGGCAATCTGCTCTGCCGCATCGGAGACGTCGCCCTGAAGTTGTCCGTCTATGACCCGCGCGGATAGATCGGTTCCCGCGGAGACAACCGCTTCAAGGCTTTGCTGGTTGGAACAGATAAGATGATTATCGGCTGCTGACGATGTCCCGCTCTCACTGGATCTCGGAGTACTTAAGACGCGGCGCACTGATTCTGGTAAGAGCGTCCAATGTCCGCGCTCTTGCAGAAGTGTTGCAGCATCCTGTCTGCTCCCTAGTGAAGGCGTCGTTGGGCCGCTTGCAATCACGCTTAGATTGTCGCCAATGACGTCCGATATGATGAGAGCGCGTATGGTCTGGGCGTTGGCAAGGCGCACCAGTCCACCGCCTTTTAAATCCGACAGGGCTTGCCGAATGAGATTCATTTCAGAAATATCATAACCGTTGCTGAGCAAGACCTGATTGGTTTGCGCCTTGTCTTCCAACGTAAGAGGAGAGGTTGGGGCAGGAGCCAAGGCCGAACCTCCACCCGAGATGAGGGCGAGAATCATGTCTTCGGATTTGCTTGCACCCAGAATGTCTATAATATGTGCTGCTGCTTTTTGTCCGTTTTCATCAGGCACAGGATGACCTGCAGAAAATACGTCAACTCCTTGAATTTCAGTGGCATTTTCGTAATTGGTCACCGCGCAAGCCTGCCCGAGTGTATCGCTATTCACATGCGTTAGCGCTTCTTTTGTCATTGCAATCGCGGCTTTGCCGATCGCGATCAAGTGGACTTTGCCCCTGCTGTCAGAAGATGGGAGGGGGTGTGATATGAGATGATGACGGACAGCACGCGATGGGTCGGCTGCCGCAACAGCCGCCCCAAAAAGCTCCTTCGCGCGCTCACGGAGGGGTAGTATGGTCATGAGTCTGCGATTTGCCTCGCTTTATGCACCATGACCTCTGCTTGACGGATAGAAGCGTAGTCGATCAAGCGACCATCTAGAGACACAGCTCCTTTTCCTGCGGCTTCTGCCTCTTCCATCGCTTTTAAGATGCGTTCAGCGCGATCGATATCAGCGGCAGAGGGGCTCATAATTTCGTTGGCAAGATCGACTTGGCTGGGGTGGATGGCCCATTTCCCTTCACATCCCAAAACCGCGGCTCGACGCGCCGCTGCTTTGTAGCCTTCGGGATCGGAAAAATCGCCAAACGGACCGTCAACAGGACGCAGGCCATTGGCACGTGCGGCGACCACCAAGCGTGACAAAGCATAGTGCCACATATCACCCCAATGCACGTCACGCGTGTCGTCGTCGGGGCCGCCTGTCAAGACCGCATAATCGGAATTGGCCCCCCCGATCGAAGTGGTGCGCGCGCGCGTTGACGCGGCATAATCCGCTACACCGAAGTGAAGGCTTTCATTTCTCTTAGAAGCCCCCGCAATTTCATTGATATTTTGCATACCAAGCGCGGTCTCGATGATGTGCTCTAATCCGATGCGTTTTGTATAGCCTTTTGCATCCTCAATTTGGGTCAGCAACATGTCTACGGCATAGACGTCAGAGGCTGTTCCAACTTTTGGCATCATGATGAGGTCAAGACGCTCTCCAGCCTGTTCTACAACGTCCACAACATCGCGATACATGTAGTGTGTGTCCAGTCCATTGATTCGCACAGACATGGTTTTCTTGCCCCAATCGATGTCATTGAGGGCTTCAATTATGTTCTTGCGCGCCTGCTCTTTTTCGTCTGGAGCAACGGCATCTTCGAGGTCGAGAAAAATAACATCAACGGGTAATTTTGCCGCTTTTTCAAACATGTTAGGCTGACTGCCAGGTATAGCGAGCTCGCTGCGATTGAGCCGTGCTGCGGCTTGTTCAACGTTAAAAAAACTCATGGGGGAAGGTCCTTTGTCGATAGTGCTTTAACGGCTGCGACACAAAAATCTCTTTCGGGCCGTTGTCAAGAAATAAAATTGCGTGAGGTGGGAGTTTGGCTGGTTTGAGCATCCTTTTGTCGGACTCTAGGTGTGGACTTAGGGAGAATGCGCGCCATGCGAATAATAATAGGCAATTGCTTGAGCGCGGTTTTTAACTTCCAACTTTTCAAAGAGGTTCGACAGATGGAATTTCACCGTGTTGATTGACACGCCAAGCTGGGTTGCAAGTTCACGAT
>WTIQ01000376.1 GCA_011525185.1 Paracoccaceae bacterium
GGTCTGGGTTTGGTAAGGCGGTTGGCAAACCTATTGAATGCAAAGCTGAGCGTAGAAAGTGATGTGGGTAAGGGGTCAAAGTTCCATATCGATGTGAACTTTGAACTTCCACCAAGTCATTCAGTCATCCCAAACGACTATGTTGCTCGTGTAAGTGAAGCGCAAAAGACCTACAATATTTTGATCGTCGAAGATAATGAAATTAATCGTAAATTGCTGAAGGAAGTCCTCGAAAAATCGGGACACAGGTGTATTGAGGCTATCGACGGCAAGACTGGCGTTTATTTGTCCGAGTCTCAGAAATTTGACATTATTTTAATGGATATCAGCATGCCACAGATGGATGGAGTTGAGGCCACCGAACTGATAAGATCGGGAGGTGGTTTATCGTCTAACGCGCCCATTGTGGCTGTGACAGCGCATTGCTATCCAGAAGAGGTTGCGAAATTCCGCAAAGCTGGCATGGATGCGGTTATACCTAAACCTGTTGACAACATGAAACTCCTCGCTAGGCTCGATCACTTCATTCGTGCGGATGAGACAGCGTCAACAGATAGTGATATACCTCAAAGACCAATGAGCGGACCAATAAACTTACAAATTCACGCGGAAAATTCCGATATGCTTGGTTCTGAGCGATGGAAAGGTCTGGTTGGCCGCATGGTTCAGGAGGTCGATGAGATGTTTGCATTTTTTGAAACAGAACGGGCATGTGAGCTGGGCCGTGAGTTACTTGCAAATAAGGTGCATGAAGCGGCTGGTGTCGCTGGTCAGGCTGGAGCAGAAGCAGTCAAGTCTGACCTGCTCGAGATCGAACGCGTAATTCGTAATACAGACGCAGAGAATGTCCTCGAACGTCTCAAAAAAGCCAAGCCCAATTGGGAAAACGCAAAAGTAAGTTTGGCCGATTACGGGTATCTTGTCGCGTCCTGACTAAAATGTCGTGATTTTGGCGTCAAACGTGATACGTCTGTGCAATCGAATGTTTGTCACTTTTTTGGGTGGAAAATGGTCACAATAACACATGCATCGTCGAATATTCGTTATCGCGATGCTAACGCTCTTATGACACTGTCGCGTCTGGGTGCATTTCACCAGAGCCGGTTGTCGTTCATGCGGGTTTTGCTGCGTCGTTTGTATGTCGAGAAATGGAGCTTTTCACGCCGCCAGTTTGAGATAGATCACAAGGGCGTCGGCGTTGCAGTCTACACAGCACAAGGCCCAGAGCGCTGTTACTCGCTTGTGGCCTTTGCAAATGATCTGCCACCAGAAAAGAGGTCTGATCGTGTGATTGCAACGGAATGGGATGCAACCTTTACGCTTTTTGATGGGCTCCCATCGGATCAAGATATCGAGCGTTTACGCGCCAATATTCCTCTGCAAGAGGAAGGGCGGGCCAGCGAGACGGAATTATGCCTCTCGCGCGCCAATCGCTCGGTTCGCTTGTGGGAGTATATAGTGGGCGCACTTGCAGGCGGAGAGCAACCTGATATGGATTTGGTGCGATCCGTTGGATACCTGATGCGCACAACGGCCGTTTATGGGTCTGGTAAATTCGGCGTCTCAGACCGTGAAGCCATCCAAGACCGTAACGAATGTCGCGGACCGTTTCAGATTGAAATGCTTACCGTTTATTTGATCCGCAATTTCGTGATTGATCTTGTGGAGCATCTTGCACATGCGCGAGATCCCGATCGTGCTGTAAAGCTTGATCCAATGATCAAACGTGCCTTGGGCATTGGAAACTCTACAGGGCTTGGTATGGCTCCGTTTCTAATAAATCATCCAATTTTGATAAACAATTGGATCTTAGCCAAAGAAGAGGCGCTTTTGCGTGTGCGACAAGTCAAGCAGGCGGCTGAAGCTGAAATTGAGACCTTTCAAAACCTTCTGCTTCGAGCCGAGCAAAATGCTTTGAACTGGTCCTCGGAGCACCCTTTGCAGCAAGAAAAATTAACCCGCCTTAGAGCGGACTTGGCGAACTTAATCGCGTATGTACAGACATATGATTTCTCTGCGGCCTATCCATGGGAAACCCTTTTCACGTGGAGCAAAGAGCACTTATCCGAAGAGGGGCAAGAGCAACTCGTGTCTCTTTTGTTGGAACCATATGGTCACCTTGTTGATGGTTTAAGCGACTGTATGGACGCAGATGAAACATTGGGGTTGCGGATAGATGGGCGTATGCCGCTCTCGGATTTAAAGGCGATCTGTACAGACGTGTACAAATGGGCGCTTGATCTAGATTGGAGTGAACCCGCAAATACGGCTCGCGCTTGGTATGTGTCCGAAGAAAAACTCGAACCCCGCCTGGGAGAGCGGTATGAGGAGGATATCGCTGATTATGAACAGCCCCTCCAGCCTGGTCGCGATGTTGCACAGATGTATGAAGCGCTAGAGTCCTTTGAGGGCGGCTCTACGACGGCGGCGTTTTTGCTCAAACATCCCGAGTTTCGTCATGTCGTTCGCCGTTGTCAGATGGCAGCGAAATTTCCCTATGCGGAAATCCGTGACAATACCATTTGTGCGCAGATGATGCCGATCGATTTACTGCGGGCCAAACTCTCCTTTTTCGGAGCGGGGCATTTTGATCCACGCTCAGATCGCTGGCTTCGTATAAATATGTTTCAAGGGGCTCCATTTCCGAGCGAGCTACAGAACGCGTACAAGGACGACTGGGTCTATCCACCGCTGCCTGTGTAGGGATGTGTGTGTTGCGATGAGCTATTCGGCGAATGAGTATCAAGCACTGTGTCGTAAAGCGACCAGAGGAGCAGGTCTTCCTTGGGGCTACGCCGAAGATGCTGGCTTTGCCGCGCGTTACCTCGCAGAATTTGGTCTCGATGACGGTGTGAGCTTCTCTCTATTGCTGGATCAATTTTCCCCCGAAAGTGTCTTGATCAAAGCTCTGACATTATGCGACCTTGAGCGGGATTTTGAAGCTGAGATTATTCTTGACGAGATCGAAAACCCCCTGTTTTTCCTTCCCTTTTTGACGCTCGCGCTTGGTGGCAGCAAGATCACTCTTCATGTGAGTTGGGACGGTGCAGAGTTTGTCTTGGATGCAGATCACCTCTGGTGTGCGGCCTATTCTAAGCAAGACAGAGCACCGCAACAGCGTGTTGTTATTAAACAATGTGAAGCCTTGGAGATACCAGCCGAGCGGAAACAATTCCGTTTGAACATCGATGCGCTGGTAATGCAAAGGCTGCAGGCGCTTGCGCATATGACCTATGCACCCGCAACCGAGGAAAGCCGCGCGGCGGGCGCGGGCGCGGGTCTAAATGATAATGATTAGCGCATGCCGCGGGGCAGGCGGGCGCATCCCATTGCAGCCACGGGGCGGGGTGTTTCTGCTGTAGGTTTCTATTTTGCAGAAATCTTTTCAACGGAGACATGCCCCAAATAAAAAGCCCGCACAACGGCGGGCTTTTGTCGAAATAAAGGTAACTTTTATCAGGCAGACGTCTTATATTTGACGGGCGCCCAAAGCCGCTTGTTTGTGTAGTAGAGAAGCACTGACAACAACGCGAGCATGAGGACACCCACAAACCCTGTGAATTTCCGGTCCATCATTTTTGGCTCTGCTGTCCACATCAGGAAGGCTGCAACGTCTTCTGCTTCGTGGTGCAAATCGTTTGCGTGACCGTCATCAAAGTCAACGTCTTCACCATAAAGAGGAGGAGCCATTGAGATCCACCCGCCTGGGAAAGCAGTGTTTTCATAAAGCGTAACGCCTGCCTCTTCTTTTTCTTCACCTGTGTAGCTTACGAGCAGAGAGGCAATATACTCAGGTCCGCCCATACCGTTGACGAGCTGGCTGATACCCGTGCCATAAGGCCCGTGAAATCCCGCACGCCCTTTTGCCATCAGCGAGAGGTCTGGCGCGCCTGCATCAACATTGGCGGGAAAGTTATCGGTCGGCTTGGCGGGACGGTAGTCATCCAAATCAGCATCGAACACTTCAAAGTTTTCTGACGCGTAGGCACGGACTTGATCCTCACTGAAATGCGGTCCGCCGTCGTCGGCCAATGTCCGCAAGGGCACATACTGCAATCCATGGCAAGCCGCACAGATTTCTGTATAGACCTTGAGCCCACGCTGGAGTTGGTTTTGATCGAAGGTTCCAAAGGGTCCCTCAAACGAGAAGTCGAAATCCTCGATATGCTGATCGCC
>WTIQ01000201.1 GCA_011525185.1 Paracoccaceae bacterium
CATTCATACGCTGACAGTTTTTCTGGATCGGGTTTTCTCACCGCAAGAACCACAGCCGAGAGCATCAGCACAAGGCCCAACCCGATTGCAATCGCTAAAAAGATAAGGACAGGGAGATATTCCCTCAGCATCTCGTCCACAGACGGCTCCTTTCTACACGCGTTCGTTCACGCGACATGTTGGCTAACTCCGTTTACTCTTGCTCGAATGTAGCGTCAACAAGATTAGCACAGCATATTTGAGCGATTTTCACAGTTTAAGTTGACGAAGTGTCACGGTGAGCGCCAATTTCATCTAATAGCCGAAAAAGGGCGACGCGATTGCCCAGTCCCAAAAGGCAAAACAACCAAAATTTTCGCCTCAAATCAGTCCTCTTGAACGAGGCTTATCAGAACCTGTGAACCAGTGACCTGATCCCCTTCTTTCACATGGATTTGGTCGATCACAGCCTCTCTCGGCATCGACAAGATGTGTTCCATTTTCATGGCTTCCAATACGATCAGGGTCGCCCCTTCTGACATGCGCTCACCAGACCGAGCTGAAATGCTGGTAATTAAACCAGGCATTGGGGCGAGAATTGTGTTGGAGGCACCCTGCTGCTGCGTCTTTCTTTGCAAGGGGTCAACTCGTTCGAATTCTATCGCTCCATGCGAAAACACCCACAGTTTTGCCCCGCTGGCATAGACCTTGGGCAAGGCACGACCGTTCAAGATCATCTGATCTGCAACATAGTCAATGGAATAGGTCTCTTGCTCGTAGGTCACTGTTACGCTGTTTTGTGCGAATGTGACCGCACAGACATAAAGAACGTCTTTGTGTTGCAAAGTCACTCGATGCACCGTCGCAGACCAAAGGTGAAAGCCCGTCAAATCATGGTGATTGCTGCCAGTCCCGAGACTGGTCAGGGCAGCCGCTATGATTTCTCTTGGGGTCACTTTATGGGGTGCTGTTAATATGTCAGCGTGAGTATCAATCCAATTTGTATCAATGCTCATCTCCTGAAAGGAAGAATTTTCGATAAGACGCGATAAGAAGGCAATATTCGTCACCGAACCAGCCAGCTCTGTCTCCTCCAAGGCACGTTGTAGTTTTGCCAAGGCTGCGCTGCGGTTTGCCTCTTTGACAATGATCTTGGCGATCATAGGATCATAAAAGGGCGATATGCTGTCCCCGCTTGCCACCGCGGTATCCGCGCGAGCAAGCGTTGAAAACTGCACATGCTCAAGTTTTCCCGTCGCGGGCAAAAAGCCGTTTTCCACATCCTCTACATAAATGCGCGCCTCAACGGCATGGCCTTCAAAACGAAGCTCGCCTTGAGTTTTGGGGAGCGGTTCACCCCGCGCGATCCGAATTTGCCACTCCACAAGGTCAAGACCTGTGATTGCTTCGGTAACAGGATGCTCGACCTGCAAACGGGTGTTCATCTCCATGAACCAAAATCCATCATGGCGCAGACCATCAGAGGCATCCACGATAAATTCAACTGTGCCAGCCCCTTTATATTGGATGGCTCTTGCAGCCTTCACAGCTGCCGCCCCCATGGCCTCGCGCATCTGCTCGCTCATACCTGGGGCCGGGGCCTCTTCGATCACTTTTTGATAACGCCGTTGCAGCGAGCAATCTCGCTCAAATAAATGCACCGCGTCCTCGCCATCGCCAAAGACTTGAATTTCTATGTGACGCGGCTTCTCGATGAACTTCTCTAAAAGAACGCGATCATTTCCAAAGGCCTTGAGGGCTTCGCTTTTTGCCCGTTTTAGCGCCTCCCCAAAATCGCTTTCGGTAGGCACGTGACGCATGCCTTTTCCACCACCACCCGCCACCGCTTTGATCAAAATTGGAAAGCCGATGCGACAGGCCTCTTTCAATAGGGTTCCTTCGCTTTGATCCTCCCCCAAATAGCCAGGCACCGTGGGCACCCCTGCGTTATCCATCACGGCTTTGGCCGCATCCTTTAAGCCCATCGTTCGGATAGCTTCAGCGCTTGGACCAATAAAGATGATGCCTTGGGCATTCAGTTTCTCTGCAAATTCTGGATTTTCTGATAAAAACCCGTAGCCAGGATGCACCGCATCAGCGCCGGATTGCTGAACCACTTGCAAAATGGCATCGATATTGAGGTAACTTTCTGCTGGTGCCGATGGACCGATATAATAGGCTTCATCGGCCACACGGACATGTCCCGCGTGACGATCTGCCTCTGAATAAACAGCGACGGTTTTTATTCCCATCGCACGCGCGGTTCGCGCTACACGGATCGCAATTTCACCGCGATTGGCGATCAATATTTTCTGGATGTTTGCTAGCGCGCACATGATTAAGGCTCTTATCGTGAAGGGGTTACATTCTAAAGACGCCAAAGCGCGTGTCTAAGATGGGGGCGTTTAAGCTTGCACATAAGGAAAGATAGAGAACCTCTCTGGTTTTTCGCGGATCAATGACACCATCATCCCAAAGACGCGCACTGGCATAAAGCGGATGAGATTGGGCTTCAAACATGTCCAGCGTGGGCTGTTTAAAGGCAGCTTCGTCCTCAGCACTCCACGTGCCCCCTGCCCGTTCAATAGCATCTCGTTTCACTGTCGCAAGCACGCCCGCAGCTTGGGGACCGCCCATCACAGAAATGCGACTATTGGGCCACGTCCACAAAAACCGCGGTTGATAGGCCCGCCCTGCCATCCCGTAATTGCCCGCCCCAAAACTGCCGCCAATAATCAGCGTTACTTTAGGCACCTGAGTTGTGGCCACCGCGGTCACAAGCTTGGCACCATGACGCGCAATTCCTTCATTTTCGTATTTTTGGCCGACCATAAATCCTGTGATATTTTGCAAAAACACCAATGGGATTTTACGTTGGCTACACAATTCAACGAAATGAGCCCCTTTTTGTGCAGATTCACTAAACAAAACACCATTATTAGCAATGATTCCCACGGGACATCCTTTGATATGGCCAAAGCCAGTCACAAGAGTTTCACCAAATCGGGCTTTGAATTCATCAAACCGCGACCCGTCCAAAATACGTGCGAGCACTTCACGGACATCATAGGGTTGGCGTAAATCGCCTGGAACAACGCCCAAGAGGTCCTCTGGATCAAAAAGAGGCTCTTCTGGGCTCTGCCATTTGATTTCAGCGCAAGAGGCTGCCCCTAGTGAACCCACCGCTCGCCGAGCAAGCGCAAGGGCATGCTCATCATCTTCTGCCAAATAATCCGCAACGCCAGAAAGACGTGTATGCACATCGCCCCCTCCCAAATCTTCGGCGCTGACCACCTCCCCAGTGGCGGCCTTAACCAGAGGGGGACCGGCGAGAAAAATAGTCCCCTGCTCTTTGACGATGATCGAGACATCTGACATCGCAGGCACATAGGCGCCTCCAGCGGTGCACGAGCCCATGACTACCGCGATTTGTGCGATCCCTTTCGCCGACATATTCGCCTGATTATAAAAAAT
This sequence comes from Paracoccaceae bacterium, assembly GCA_011525185.1. GTDB lineage: Bacteria > Pseudomonadota > Alphaproteobacteria > Rhodobacterales > Rhodobacteraceae > LFER01. The sequence continues at coordinate 3,454 of WTIQ01000201.1, forward strand.
GCGCCCAAAATGATCGCGATCGGGGAACACATCATCCTGATTTGGCAAATTTGCACCGCCGCTATCCACCAGATAAATACAAGGCAAGTGGCACTCTGCTGCGATCTCTTGAGCCCGCAGATGCTTTTTGACGGTCATCGGGTAATATGTCCCTCCTTTCACCGTCGCATCATTGCAAATAATCATACAATCGCGCCCCTGCACTTTGCCGATCCCCGCAACGACCCCTGCACAGGGCGCCGCCCCCTCATAAAGACCATGCGCCGCAAGAGCGCCTATTTCTAAAAACGGGCTTCCTGCATCCAAAAGTCCTGCCACGCGATCCCGTGGTAAGAGCTTGCCGCGTGATAGATGCCGTGCGCGCGATTTCTCCCCTCCTCCAAGTGCAGCGCTTTGAGCTGCGCTCTGAATGAGCTCAATCGCCTCAAGATGGGCAAAGCGGTTGGCCTTAAAACCGTCCTGAGAAGGGGTGATATGTGATGATAGCTTCATTCTAGAGCCTCATTTACGTTTCGTTTTCAAAAGAGGGCGCGTGTTCACTCGTCATGTTCAATAAATTCCCCCAAGGTCCCGCTTTATAGTGAAAAGCTTGACCAACCGCGTTTACGCAAATCACCTCAAGACGGGTCCAGAGCGTGTCACCTGCAATGGCATAACAGTCCGTCAGTTGCCGTGTGTCCTCATCTTGCGTTCCGGAGGCAATGTAATGGGCACTATAGTGA
>WTIQ01000175.1 GCA_011525185.1 Paracoccaceae bacterium
GATCTCGCCATTTTGTTTCATGAAAACGGAGATAAGAGCATGCAGGCGATGCTTGCGGCCTCCAATTTGAGCGAGATGCGCTTTCGGGATAAAGTCGCTAATGCTGTTAAAATACGCTTGGAGTTAGTGCAGGACAAAGAGGCTGTGCGCCGCGGGGCAACTCTCTTTGCGCTTCCGCAGAACGCAGCCATTGGGGCAAGATTGTTGTGGGGGACGGCTGATGCGATTTGGACGGCTCTCGGCGACACATCACGGGATGTGAACTGGTACACGAAACGCGCCACTTTATCGGCGGTTTACAGCACGACAGTGCTCTATTGGCTTGGAGATGACAGTATCGAGCATGAAGAGACATGGGCCTTCTTGGACCGTCGCATCGAAAACGTGATGCAGTTTGAAAAGGTCAAAGGACAGATGCGAGATCAAAAATCGCTGCAAACCTTGTTTGCGGGTCCTGCAAAGCTTTTGAGTAAAATTAGGGCACCCGAGCCAAAAGAGTGGACGGGGCGACCCGGGTTTTGGAAAACGTAAAGAATAACAAGACGTAGAGAATAAAAACTTAGAGAATAAAGTGAGTTTATGATGGGTCAATTTGATATACCCGCAACAATGCGTGCGGTGGAGATTACGCAGGCTGGTGGTCCAGAGGTTTTAAAAGAAACGACAAGAGATGTGCCAAAGCCTTCTCATGGGCACGTGCTGATTAAAGTTGAGTATGCAGGGGTAAACAGGCCCGATGCTTTGCAGCGTGCAGGTCTTTATAACCCCCCGCCCAATGCAAGCGATTTGCCAGGGCTGGAGGCCTCTGGTTTGGTTGTTGCCTTAGGGGACGGGGTGAGCACGCTCGCTGTTGGGGATCAGGTCTGTGCCTTGTTGCCGGGGGGGGGCTATGCAGAGTACGTTGTCACGCCCGCAGCCCATTGCTTGCCCGTTCCAAACGGGATGAACCTTGAGCAAGCCGCCTGCCTACCAGAAACCTTTTTCACGGTGTGGTCAAATGTGTTTCAACGCGGTGCGTTGCAAGCGGGCGAGCGTTTTTTGGTACATGGCGGATCCTCTGGTATTGGCACAACAGCTATTCAATTGGCCAAAGCCTTTGGCACGCGAGTCTTTGTGACCGCGGGCAGCGATGAGAAATGCAAGGCTTGCCTTGAGCTTGGTGCAGAGATAGCGATTAACTACAAAGAACAGGACTTTGTTGAGATCATGCGCGGCGAAGGCGGTGCTGATCTTATTTTGGATATGGTTGGCGGGAGTTATATTCCCCAAAACTTCAAAGCGCTGGCAGATGATGGTCGTCTTGTGCAAATCGCGTTTTTGCAAGGGCCAAAGGTTGAGGTCAATTTTGTTCAACTCATGATGAGAAGACTGACATTCACGGGCAGTACTCTGCGCCCTCAATCCGATCTTGCCAAGGGTCAAATCGCTGAGGCCTTGCGCTCTCAGGTTTGGCCCCTTCTGGACGCAGGACGCATAGCGCCTGTGATGGACAGTGGCTTTGATCTTGCAAAGGCAAGTGACGCCCATGCGCATATGGAAAGCAGCGCACATATCGGAAAGATCGTGTTGAAGGTTGCCTGATTGCCGACTTACATTTTGAGAAAATAGCACTCTTGACAGTGCCATTAATCTTGTTATCTATCATGTGATAGATAAAAGGAGGTGGCGCACATGGCACTTGACTTAATGAGATCACAAGATCTTCGTGGGCAAGTAGGATGACACGACCCTGTCTCTCGCCAACTGTAGCGAGCGACAGGGACTGCTTTTATTGTGCCTTCCACCATACATCTGGCATAAATCCGATACGGTCACCGTAAACAGGCGTATACTTTGGAAAGCGCAAGTCAGATCGATGGGCAATGCGACTGACATTTTCAAAGTAAATCGGTATCACATAACGACCAGCGGTTAAAACACGATCAAGCGCGCGCGTCACGGTGTGCAATTCGCTTTCTGATTTTGCGGCCATGAGACGGTCAAGAAGGTGATCCACGATTTCTGATTTCACACCGATTATATTCCGTGTGCCCTCGTTATCTGCCATTTCTGACCCCCAATAGAGATACTGTTCGTTGCCAGGGCTGAGCGAAAGACCACGGGCGTAGGGGATCATGTCAAAGTCGGTCTTACGCAAACGCTCCGCATATTGCGCACCATCGACAAGTGTAATCTCGACGTTAATTCCCAAACGCTCTAGAGATGTTTGATAAAGCTCTGCGATTGACAGATATTCCTGCGCCCCTTGTCGCATCAGAATTTCGAAGGTGAAGGCCTCGCCTTCTTGACCTTTCAGCACTCCATCGCTGACCTGATACCCTGCGTCCTCAAAGAGTTTTTGAGCGCGACGAATATTCTTGCGATTACCAAGAGAGCCATCGCTTTTGGGAAACTCATATCCCGCAAGAGTGTCAGGTGGCAGGTCGCTTTTGAATGGGGCAAGCAGAGCTTCGATGTCGCTTGACGCAGGGCCAACCTTCATCCCGAGCTCTGAGTTTGAAAAATATGATTGAATTCTATCCTGTCGATTGCCTGTCATTGCCTCATTAATATATTCAAAATTGAACGCACTGATCAGTGCTTCACGCACACGCCAATCTTGAAATTTCTCCCGTCGCATATTCATGAACAGACCGCGCATCCCTGTGGGGCGCGCGTGAGGGACTTCTGATTTCGCAATGCTGCCGTCAAGGGCGCGGGGGAAATCAAATTGCGTGGCCCATTTCTCGGCGTTCCCCTCCCGGTAGAGGTCAATCTCGCCAGCCTTAAATGCTTCAAAGTAAACCGTCGCATCGGCAAAGTATTCTATACGCAACGTGTCAAAATTATTAGTTCCGCGGCGAAAGGCGAGATCTTTGCCCCAGTAATTGGGATTTTTTTCCAGCTCTATATAACGGCCAGCTTCAAAGTCGGTGATCTGATAGGGGGCAGAGGTGATCGGAATGATATCTGTGCCTGAGGCTGTGATATCCTTACCCTCCCATTGGGATTTTTTCAAAATTGGGCGCATACCAGCCAGCAACGCCAGCTCGGGGTTTTGCTCATTAAAGGTAAATTTTACCGAACGTGGTCCCGTTTGCTGGGCGGTTTCAATTTTTTTCCATAATCCGCGATAACGCCAATGTCCGACCGTTCCCAATGTCTCGTAGGACCAAAGAACGTCCTCTATGGTGACGCGGCTGCCATCAGCGAATTTTGCTTCTGGGCGCAAGGTAAACTCGACCCAAGTTCGATTCGGATCCGTTTCAATCGATTCGGCTAAAAGGCCGTAAAGAGTAAACGGTTCATCCCAGCTGCGGCCCATAAGAGTCTCATAATTCCAAAACCGAAGCTGCCACGGGCTACGACCCTTAAGGATATGAGGGTTGAGGGAATCAAAACTGCCAACCTCACCCAAACGGATGGTCCCACCTTGCCTTGCAAGAGGGTTTGCATAGGGTAAAGACACAAAATCAGGTGGTAAGGCGGGGGTCGAATACATAGAAATTGCGTATTGTGGTTCAGCTTTTAACGTAGAAATATTTAAGCATATTGCAATCAAAGGTAGAAATAATGATGGTATTGATCGACTTTTCGTCATTTTATGTGGCCTTTGTTTAGTTATTTGAAACTCATCATGGACAATCATACGGGTCTTAATTTCTTTTTCAAACTTTTAGCTTGGAGCGCGGCTTTAGACAGGGTATAAGAAGTTACTGCTCGATAGGTTTCTTGCCTGTATGAAACCTGCCTCAATGACTTAGCGCCTGCCTTGTGCAGGCGTTTTTTTTGGTTTCACGTTATCAAAGTGAGTTTTGCGATTTTACAGCAAGATTGTAATTGTAAATGGTGAAGAGTGTCAGCAATGCATCAAAATGCGTTGCTGATCCCAAAAAATAGATCGTGGCTTTGAATGGTATTCAATGAAACCGTGGATTTGCGATTTTGGTATGTGTATCGCAGCGTGGGCGTGAAGCCAAAGTAGCTCACATTAGAGTTTCGAATACCGGCGCTTGCGATCCATTCTAAATCATGTCTGACATTGTCAAAAATGCCAGATCGCTTGCGCCATTGCTTCTCATTAGAGCATTACCAATCTAATTGGTTTGATACCCCGCGGTTTTGAAGTTGTGAAATTTGGCGCAACAATCCCCGCGCAAGGCGTTTCTCTCGTTCG
>WTIQ01000089.1 GCA_011525185.1 Paracoccaceae bacterium
GCATGGTGTCGCGCCAGATATTCTGGCCCATTGTGAACGGGTCAATCGCTCTGCCAAGGCATTGATGATGAAGCCTAGTGTCGCGGCCGAAGATATGGTTGCAATTGTGCGCGAGGGGCTAAAATTGTTTGAGCCAAATAGCGCCGTCTATATTCGTCCAATGTATTGGGCGATTGATGGCGATGCGACGGCAATTGTGCCCAAGCCAGATGAGATTGGGTTTGCGATTTGTCTTGAGGAAATCCCCATTGCTGATCCGACTATAACGGTCACTTTAACGCGGACACGCTTTCGTCGGCCCGTTTTGGAAGATGCGGTCGTCGATGCCAAGGCGGGTTGCCTCTATCCCAATAATGCCCGCATGCTGATGGAGGCCCGCGCAAAAGGGTTTAATAACGCGCTTGTAGCGGATGCCATGGGCAACGTTGCGGAAACTGCGACCGCAAATATTTTTATGGCCAAAGACGGCGAGGTCTTTACCCCGATTGCCAATGGGACGTTCCTCTCGGGGATCACACGCGCGCGCCACATTTCGAATTTCAAAGCCGCAGGCGTTAGAGTGAATGAAACGGTGCTGTCGTTTGCAGATTTTGAATCTGCCGATGAAGTCTTTATGTCTGGCAATATGCATAAAGTAACTCCAGTTTCCGCTTTTGATGAGAACAACTACCAACTCGGGCCTTTTACAAAAATGGCGCGCGACTTATATTGGGACTGGGCTGCGTCTGCGGGGCAGTTGTAACGCCCGACACCCAAGCTTTGCCTAAGAATAGAGGCTGGTCGACAGAAAGGAGCATAAAATGCGCAAATTTATGGTTATTCTGGATGACAGCCGCGAATGTCTCAACGCAATGCGATTTGCGGCCATGCGTGCGGCCCATACAGGTGGGGGCGTTGAAGTTCTTGCAATTATTCCGCCAGAGGAATTCAACCACTGGATTGGTGTTGGCGATATTATGCGAGAAGAGGCGCGCGAACGCATTGAAGTGCATTTTGAAGTTTTCGCAAAATGGATGCGGGACAGGCAGGGGGTTGAGCCAGAGCTTGTCATCCGTGAGGGCGAAGCCGTGCCTGAAATTTTGGCCCAAGTGCGCGATGATCCCGAAGTTGGGGTCTTGGTGCTGGGGGCAGGAACAGGCAGCGGTGGCCCAGGTCCATTGGTCAGTCAACTGACAAAATCTGCGGGAACATTGCCTATCCCGCTGACAATTGTCCCTGGTGATCTTTCAAAGGAGCGGATCGAGGCGATCACGTAATTGAAAGAACTTTCGATCAATCTTGTGACACTCGTCGTGCCCGACTACGATGTTGCGATAAAATACTTTGTCGAGACTTTGAGATTTTCTGTGATTCAAGATACGCCTCAAGGCTTGGGCAAACGCTGGGTTGTTGTTGCGCCTTCTATGCGCGCTTCGATGCGTCTTTTGCTTGCACAGGCAAGCACCGAATAGCAGAGCCGTGCCATAGGCAATCAAACTGGGGGTCGCGTTTTTCTGTTTCTTTATACCACAGATTTTGATGCAACTTTTGAGGACTATATTGCGAAGGGTGTGAATTTTATCGAGACACCACGGCAAGAAACCTATGGAAAGGTGGTAAAGTTTCGGGATGCCTTTGGCAATCTTTGGGACCTTTTGGAGCACCAAAGCCAGAGTTGATAAATTGGAGTCGACTGACCTGCGTTGTCTTATTGATTTCATGCATGTTCAAGCCGTCAAAGCCGCTGTCGCCGTGGCGGGCATTGCCTAAATTAGAATAATTCTAAACTCTTGACAGCACTAGGCTCTCATAGCATATCTAATGTGTCTTATGAGGTCAGATTATGTTCATTCAAACCGAATCCACTCCCAACCCTGCAACCCTAAAATTTCTTCCAGGACTGACTGTTCTTGAAAACGGGACAGCGGATTTCCCCTCATCTGAGGGCACAGATAAATCCCCGCTTGCAGCGCGTCTTTTCTCAGTCAGCGGTGTTGAAGGTGTGTTTTTCGGGCGTGACTTCATCACGATCACAAAGGATGAGGCGACAAATTGGGATCATGTCAAACCTGCTTTGTTAGGTGTGATTATGGAGCATTTTCAGTCTGGTAAGCCTGTTATGCTCGGAGATGTGACGGGTTCAGGTCATGCAGATCATAATGAAGAAGACGCGGTCGTGGTGGGTCAAATTAAAGAACTGCTCGATAGTCGTGTGCGGCCAGCTGTGGCGCAAGACGGGGGTGACATCACCTTTTATGGTTTTGAGCGGGGTGTTGTATACCTTCAAATGCAGGGCGCCTGTGCAGGGTGCCCCTCATCAACCATGACGCTTAAAATGGGGATAGAAAATCTTCTCCGTCATTACATCCCAGAAGTGACTGAGGTACGCCCTGTTGCCATCTGAGCTTATCACGCTGTCCTGTGATACCTCTGGGCCGCATTGTGCTGTGGCTCTTTTGTCCAATAACTCGTTACTGGCCTCTCGCGCTCTGGATGTGAACAGAGGGCAGGCGGAGCATCTTGCGCCCATGGTTCAGGAGATTTTGGCGCAACATAATATGCGTGTTCAAGATATCGATCGCATTGGCGTAGGGGTAGGACCTGGGAATTACACAGGGATACGTATCGCCGTGAGCTTTGCGCGCGGTCTTGCTTTGTCCCTCTCTTGCCCTGCGGTGGGTGTGAATAGTTTTGAAGCCACCTATTGGGGCCATAGTGAGGAGCGTCTTGTCATCGTGCCGGCCTTGCGTGATGATGTTTATGTGCAAAGACATCCAAACCCGCAGCAGCCCCCCGAGATAGTGCCAAGAGCATCGTTAAATCTGCAAAATGAATTAGTCATAGAGCGCCTTCCCCCGCAGGCGCTTGTCGAGCAAATTGGAAAAATTGCGGCGCTTGCACCCGCCGATGATATCACGCCACCTGCACCGCTTTATGTCATGCCTGTGAATGCCGCCCCTGCACGAGAGCAAGGTCCAAGGATCCTTGCATGAGGGGCAAAGAGCTGGCGCGCTTGCACCACGCTAGCGGAGCAACACATCGGATTTGGAGCGACAGTGAATATGTCGCGCTCTTAGATCAAAAAAGCACATGCCTCCTTTTTGAACGTAATGCATTTATTTTGGGTCAAGTTCTCGGCGATGAGGCCGAAATAGTGATGATTGCTGTGGACCTTGCGGCGCAGAGGCAAGGCATCGGTAAAACTATTCTCGAAAAATTTGAAGCTGAGATGAGAGGCAGAGGTGTCTTGCAGTGCTTTTTAGAAGTTTCTGACAAAAATGGGCGCGCAAAAAGGCTTTATCTTAGAGCAGGATACCATATCGTTGGTCGCAGAAAATTATACTATCATGAGCAGGATGGAGCGCGCTGCGATGCGCTGATTTTGCGCAAAGACCTGTAAGAGTGACAATTCGGTATACTTAAATGCTTGATTTTGCAAAAAGCGGTTGACCATGAGGGTCTGTTTTGGCCTAACTTGCTCTATGGTCTAATCCAACACTGTCACAAAAACGTGGATACCACCACGATTGGGAGAACACTATGACGATGATGAAAAAGGTAATCGCAGCCGCAGCTGTATTTGGAGCATCAGCCCTTGCAGTGCATGCAGAGCCTGCAGTGGTTTTTGATTTGGGCGGCAAATTCGACAAATCCTTCAATGAATCTGCTTACAACGGAGCGCAACGCTGGGCGAGCGAAAACAATGCGACCTTCCGCGAGATTGAGCTTCAATCAGAGGCGCAGCGTGAACAAGCCCTCAGACGCTTTGCAGAAGCTGGCGCGAACCCCATTGTAATGGCTGGTTTTGCCTTCGCAACGGCTTTGAGTGAAGTTGCGCCTGATTATCCTGATACAAAATTCGCCATCATTGATATGGTTGTAGATGCCCCTAACGTGCGCTCTGTGGTTTTTAACGAACACGAAGGCTCTTACCTCGTTGGGATGCTGGCCGCGAAGAAATCCGCATCCGGCACCGTTGGGTTCATTGGTGGCATGGACATTCCGCTGATCCGCAAATTTGCGTGTGGCTATGCGCAAGGCGTGAAAGCAGTGAATGCAGATGCAACAGTGATCGCCAACATGACGGGCACCACACCGTCCGCATGGAATGACCCTGTAAAAGGCTCTGAGTTGACGAAAGCGCAAATCTCGCAGGGTGCGGACATTGTT
>WTIQ01000391.1 GCA_011525185.1 Paracoccaceae bacterium
AGCAAACGGCTGAGATTCCTACGCTTGTGCACCTTGGAGAAGCGCTTTTACTTGAACGTCAAAATCTGCGTAATGCTGGGTCATGGACCAAATGGAAAAGAAGAGATGATAGCCGTTCACTGGGGCGAGCCGCCCTTCGGCAATCCAAAATTCAATGATGGCTACTTTTTCGTCTAAAATCTCTTTCAAGCTGGTCGACAGCACATCTTGGGTCAACGGGGCTCCATGCAGAATTTCGGTGGCAAAGAGCTTGCTTTCTCGCGGCTTTTCACGTGACATAGCAAGCTTTGCACGCATGTAATTTAAAATTTCATGCAGCGGATCGCCCGTCTTTAAAATCTTGCGCAGAGGTGCGACCCAGTCATCCAAAAGACCGTTTAAGAGATCAAAATATATGTCATCTTTGCTCGCATAGTAATAAAGGATGTTTGGTTTCGTGAGACCTGCGGCTTGGGCAATTTTGTCCAAAGTAGCACCGCGCAGGCCATAGATGGAAAACACGTCCAGAGCCGCTTGTTTAATCGCGCTCCTTTTTTCGCGTTGAATGCGGGATAGCGTTTTGGGTTGAGATCCTGACATCACCAACTTCTTTTATTATTTTCGTTCCATGCCTGAGATATCCATGGGCGTCTGCTGCTACATATGCGCAGGCCTCATGCAAATAAATCAAGCAATTTTCAATAGCATACTAAAAAGTGGTCCAAATGGTCAAAAATTTATTGACCCCGTTGCATCAGGCCTCCAAAGTTGTTGGAAAGATAAGAGGCCCTCTGGGGTCTTAGCACGAACAAGGTAAGAGAGATGGACAGAGCAAAAAACCTAAGAATTGATCCAGATCGTTTATGGGATAGCCTAATGGAAATGGCAAAAATCGGTCCAGGCATTGCTGGCGGTAATAATCGCCAAACACTGACGGATGAAGATGCTGAAGGGCGTGCTTTGTTCCAAACTTGGTGCGAGCAGGCAGGTATGAGCATGGGTGTTGACACCATGGGAAACATGTTTGCGACACGTGCTGGTACCGATCCTGACCTTTTACCAGTCTACGTCGGCTCGCATCTTGATACGCAGCCCACGGGGGGCAAATATGACGGCGTTCTTGGCGTGCTCGGTGGATTGGAAGTGATCCGGACATTAAACGATCTTGATGTTCAGACCAAACATCCCATTGTCGTGGTCAACTGGACCAACGAAGAGGGCACGCGCTTTGCGCCGGCAATGCTCGCCTCGGGAGTGTTTGCAGGAAAGCACACACAAGATTGGGCCTATGAGCGTGTTGACAGCGAGGGCAAGCGCTTTGGTGATGAATTAAAGCGCATTGGTTGGGTTGGCGAGGAAGAGGTAGGCGCGCGGCAGATGCATGCGATGTTTGAACTCCATATTGAGCAAGGCCCGATATTGGAAGCCGAGAAGAAAGACATTGGCGTGGTCACCCATGGGCAGGGCTTGCGCTGGATTGAATGCAAAATCACGGGAAAAGAAAGCCACACGGGCTCAACGCCCATGCATATGCGCAAAAATGCGGGACGCGGTTTGGCCCGTGTGACCGAATTGGTCCATGAAATTGCAATGAAAAACCAACCAAATGCCGTGGGGGCGATAGGCCATATCGATGTCTATCCGAACTCACGCAATATTATTCCAGGTCAGGTGGTCTGTACTGTGGATATGCGCACGCATTTGCTCGATAAACTCAACGCCATGGTCGCGGAATTTGAGGAACGTACGCCCAAGCTCTGCCAAGAGATTGGTGTTGAATTTGAATGCTCGATTGTGGGACAGTTTGACCCCCCTGCATTTGATGAGGCCTGTGTTGGCGCGGTGCGTGATGCGGCAGAAGAACTGGGGTACAGTCATATGGATATTGTCTCAGGCGCGGGGCATGATGCCTGTTGGATCAACGACTTGGCACCCACGGCTATGATCATGTGTCCGTGCGAAGATGGTCTGAGCCACAATGAAGCTGAAGAAATCACCAAAGAATGGGCCCAAGCAGGAACCGATGTTCTTTTGCATGCGGTCTTGAATACTGCGGTCATCGCATAACGTTCGATTTTTAAAGGAGTACATCCATGTCAAAGGTCATAAAAAACGGGACCATTGTCACCCATGACTTAACCTACAAAGGCGACGTTCTCATTGAAAACGGACGCATTGCGGAAATTGGGGATAACCTAAGCGGCGATACCGAGCTTGACGCCACAGGCTGCTATGTGATGCCAGGCGGCATTGACCCGCATACCCATCTTGAGATGCCGTTTATGGGCACCTATTCAAGCGATAATTTTGAAAGCGGGACGCGGGCGGGGCTTGCGGGTGGCACAACCATGGTGGTGGATTTCGCGCTTCCCAACCAAGGAGAGAGCCTTCTGGACGCCATTAAACGCTGGGACAACAAATCGACGCGGGCAAATTGTGATTACTCCTTTCACATGGCGGTGACATGGTGGGGCGAGCAAGTCTTTGATGATATGAAAACCGTGATTGAAGAGCGCGGCATCAACACGTTTAAACACTTTCTGGCTTATAAGGGCGCTTTGATGGTGAACGATGATGAGTTGTTTGCCTCTTTCAACCGGCTTGCTGAGCTTGGCGGTATCGCAATGGTGCATGCGGAAAATGGTGATGTGGTGGCTGAATTGAGCGCAAAGCTCATGGCTGAGGGCAATAACGGACCAGAGGGTCATGCCTATTCACGCCCTCCCCAAGTGGAGGGTGAGGCCACCAATCGCGCCATTATGATTGCCGATATGGCGGGTGTGCCGCTTTACGTGGTGCATACGTCATGTGAGGAGTCTCACGAAGCCATCCGTCGCGCCCGTCAACAAGGAAAACGGGTCTGGGGCGAGCCGCTTATTCAGCATTTGACCTTGGATGAGAGCGAATATTTCAACGCAGATTGGGATCACGCGGCCCGCCGCGTCATGTCGCCCCCATTTCGCAATAAAATGCATCAAGACAGCCTTTGGGCAGGGCTGCAAGCGGGCTCATTGAGTGTTGTGGCAACGGATCATTGTGCCTTTACCACAGAGCAAAAACGCTACGGTGTGGGTGATTTCACCAAAATCCCAAATGGCACTGGCGGGCTTGAGGATCGCTTGCCCATGCTTTGGACGCATGGGGTGCGCACAGGGCGGTTGACAATGAATGAATTTGTGGCTGTTACATCAACAAATATCGCTAAGATATTGAATTGTTACCCTAAAAAGGGTGCTGTGATGATTGGAGCGGATGCGGATTTAGTGGTCTGGGACCCTGAAAAATCCAAAACAATCACCGCGCGTTCCCAGCAATCTTCAATCGATTACAACGTTTTTGAGGGGCACGAGGTGACAGGACTACCGCGTTTCACCCTGACACGGGGGCATGTCGCTGTTGCGGATGGAGAGATTAAGACGCAAGAGGGTCATGGGAAATTCGTCGCGCGGGAAGGAAACACTCCTGTGAACCGAGCGCTGAGCAGTTGGAAAGAGCTCACCGCTCCCACACCAATTGAGCGCACAGGCATCCCAGCAACTGGCGTTTAAAGTCGAGGTACTCGTGGAGCACGCACCGATTATCGCAGCCAAGTCTCTGGATCTAACCTTTCAAACCAACGACGGTCCTGTGCATGCCCTCAAAGATGTTCATTTAGACATCCAACAGGGAGACTTTGTCAGTTTTATTGGGCCTTCGGGATGCGGTAAAACCACGTTTTTACGCTGCATTGCAGGGTTAGAGCAGGCTACGGGTGGCGAATTGAGCGTTATGGGCAAAACGCCTGACGAAGCCCGCCGTGCGCGTGCTTATGGGTATGTGTTTCAGCATGCGGGTCTGTATCCCTGGCGCAGTATATCAGGCAATATTCGCTTGCCGCTGGAGATTATGGGGTTTTCGAAAACCGAGCAACACGAACGCGTTAAGAAAACCCTACAACTCGTTGATTTAGAAGGGTTTGAGCGTAAATTTCCTTGGCAATTGTCTGGTGGCATGCAGCAGCGTGCATCGATTGCGCGTGCGCTTTCCTTTGATGCCGACATTTTACTGATGGATGAACCCTTTGGGGCTTTAGATGAAATTGTGCGAGACCATCTCAATGAGCAACTTTTAAAGCTCTGGAATCGCACAGATAAAACCATTGCCTTTGTCACCCATTCTATCCCC
>WTIQ01000165.1 GCA_011525185.1 Paracoccaceae bacterium
GTGCGTGAACCCATTGGGGTGGTTGGCGTTGTATTGCCTTGGAACTTCCCACTTTTAATGCTCGCTTGGAAAATTGGTCCGGCGTTGTCTGCGGGCTGTTCCGTCATTGTAAAACCTGCCGAACAAACCTCTCTCACGGCGCTGCGCATCGCGGAACTGGCCATGGAGGCAGGTATTCCAAGAGGCGTATTGCAAGTCCTTCCGGGGGATGGACCCTCTGTAGGAGAACCTTTGGGACGACATATGGACGTCGATATGATCAGCTTTACCGGTTCAACAGAAACCGGTCGGCGGTTTTTACATTACGCGGCAGACAGCAACTTGAAAAAAGTGGTTCTGGAATGTGGCGGCAAGAACCCTGCAGTCGTCTTTCAGGATGCTGAACATCTTGATCTTGTGGCAGAAGAAATCGTCAAAGGCGCTTTTTGGAATATGGGCGAAAACTGCAGCGCCATATCCCGTCTTATCGTTCACAAAGACGTCAAAGCCCCCCTTTTAAAGCTAATTCAAATGCGGTTGAAAGACTGGAAAACCGGCGACCCATTGGACCCAGCCCATCATTTGGGGGCACTGATAGACGCTGAACATTGTACCAAAGTCCAACGCCACCTTGGGAACAACGCGCTCTCGGGTGGTGTTATGGAGGGACCATACCTGCACCCTACCCTGTATGAAGACAGCCCAAAAGACCCCCGCGCCCGTGAGGAAATCTTTGGTCCCGTCCTCTCGGTGATCACCGCAGACAGTAACGAGAGCGCCATCAAAATTGCCAATGACACGGAATATGGGCTGAGCGCATCGGTCTTTAGCACAAACGCGCGCTCCGCATTGCGCGCAGCGCGGGAATTGCGGGCAGGCACTGTGACCGTCAACTGCTTTGGCGAGGGTGACATCACAACACCTTTCGGGGGTTACAAACTTTCAGGATTTGGCGGACGCGACAACGGGCTTATGGCACATGACCAATATTGTGAGGTGAAAACCATTTGGATTGATTTATCCGATCCAAATGAACTGGATAAAATTTCATGAGTGTCGAAGCTGTCGGAACGGTGCGCCGTGGACGCAACGCACGGCGCAGCATCCGCCAAACACGCGAGGTTGCCATGTTGCCCGCACTAAAGCGCAGGCTTCCTCTGACCGAACCGATGGATCAGGATCAGATACAACGCATAGACCTTGCATCCATGCATATTCTTGAAAACACTGGAGTACATTTTCGCGATCCCATCGCCATTGCTGATTGGAAAAAAGTAGGCGCGAAAGTTGTTGGCGAAACTGTTTATCTCGACCGACACATGGTCAGAGAACTGATTTCAACAATCCCCTCAGATTTTATCTATCACGCGCGAAACCCCGCCCATAATCTGCCCTTTGGGAATGACCACAGCATCTTTGTTCCGATGACAGGCGCGCCTTATCTCAGAGATCTCAACGACATACGACGTAACCCGACGCTTGATGATCTGGCTGACTTCCACAAATTGTCCCAGATGCTTCCTTCCATGCATTCCAGCGCACATCATATCGTCGAACCCTATGATCACCCCATCAGCCAACGCCATTTGCGCATCACCTATTCCTCGATGCGCTACAGTGACAAAACCTTTATGGGCATGACCACTAGCCCCAAAAACGCCGAGGACGTGATGGACATGTGCGATATTCTCTTTGGCACGGGATTTATCGATGATCATCCCGTGGTGACGGGGAATTGCAACGGAAACTCTCCGTTGGTTTGGGATGAAACCATGCTGGGCGCGATGCGCGCCTTTTGCCGGCGTAATCAGCCTGTTTTATGTTCGCCCTTCGTGCTTGGGGGTGCGAATACACCGGCTTCTGTGGCACCAAGCGTTGCGCAATTGAATGCAGAGGCGCTCTCTGCGCTGGCTTATACGCAAGTCATCCGCAAAGGCGCACCGGCGATTTATGGCCATTATCTGTCGACCGTATCGATGAAATCCGGAGCACCCATGGCCGGTACTCCGGAAATTAGCCTGATGAATTTCATGATTGGTCAGATGGCCCGCTTCTATGATGTGCCTTGTCGCACATCAAACACGCTTGGCGGCGCCAAGACCTTTGACGCTCAAGCGGGGTATGAAAGCGCAACCACCCTCATGGCGGTGATGATGGCGGGTGCCAATTATATCTGTCATTCTGCTGGTTGGAACGAAGCAGGCATGCATTGTTCCATCGCCAAATTCATCGTGGACGCAGAACAATGCGCCATGGCCTACCGCATGGCAGAGGGCATAAATTGGGATGATTTTGACGAAGCTGTTTCTGCCATCGCAGAGGTCGGACCGGGCGGGCATTATTTGGGGCATCCCCACACGCTCGAAAATTTCCAGCGGGCATTTTTTATGCCCAATATGTTTGACAATAATTCCATCGAACAATGGCAGGCCGAAGGCAGCGTTGAAATAACGGAACGTGCCCTCACTGAGGCCAAGTCGCTGTTACGCGATTACGAAGAACCTAAACTTGATGAGGCGGTACACGAACAATTGCGCGACTACATTGCGCGGCGCGAAACAGAGATCCCTGCGGCAGACGCCCTTAATCAGGAGTTTTAACAGATGCGGTTTTCAGGAAAAGTTGCTTTGGTCACAGGGGCCACTGGCGGTATCGGTCAGGCGATCGTCAAAAAATTACGCAGCGGGGGCGCTACCGTCGTGACAACGGACCGTGAAGGCGCCGACTTCTGCGGTGATCTGATGGAAGCCGGATTTTGCGATGCCCTCCCCTTCGAGGTGATGAAAACACAAGGACGGCTCGATATCCTGATCAATAATGCAGGCATCATCACACGCGGAAAGATCACCGAGTCCAGCGATGAGGATTTCACGCGCACTATGGCAATCAATATAGAGGCACCCTTTCGCCTTTGTCGCGCTGCCATTGGGATCATGGCAAATTCGGGTGGTGGCGCAATTATAAACACGTCAAGCTGGTGGGGCGTGCACCCAGGGCCTGACCACCCGATTTATATCATGTCCAAAGCGGCGATTGCCTCGCTCAGCCAATGTTTGGGCCGCGATCACGCGCATCATAACATTCGTGTGAACGCAGTCTGCCCTAACGAAGTCAACACCCCCATGTTGCGGACCGGTTTTAGCATTCGAGGGCTTGATCCGGACACGGCAATAGAGGATTTGAATGCCTCGGTCACGCTTGGTCGGATTGCAGAACCCGAAGACATCGCCGATGTCATCGCTTTTCTCGCCTCTGAGGAGGCACGCTATATCTGCGGAGCGCTTGTCGAGGTTAACGGTGGAAAACCTCTAGCATGAGCGATCTTGATGGAAAAACGGCCCTTGTGACAGGCGCCTCAAGTGGTATCGGGTTGAGCACTGCAAGATTGCTGGAAGAGCGTGGTGCAACAGTCTACACCGCTCAGCGCCGTGAGGGAGAGCAGTCTTGGATCGCGGCTGATTTTCTGGATCTTTCGACCCCCGAACACGTCATCAACACCCTGAAACAAAAGGAAACACACCTTGATATTCTGGTCAATAACGCAGGCATGATGCGCGAAGGCACGGTCGAAGAAACTGACCTGAACGATTGGCAGGATCAGATCACCGTCAATCTGACTATTCCCTATTTGCTGATCAAACACGCGCTTCCCCTTATGCGCAAAAACGGAGGCTCCATCGTAAATGTTGGCTCCATCGAAGGATTGGGAAGCAATCCACGCCATCCTGCCTATTGCGCTTCAAAAGGGGGCTTGCATGCTCTGACACGTGCAGTGGCGGTGGATCATGGACCTGAAGGCATTCGATGCAACGCCGTGGCACCGGGATGGATTGACACGCCGCTCAATGTGGATTTCATCAATTCGCTTCCCGACCCAGATCAATTCAGGGAAAAAATCGGTGGCATTCATCCTTTGCGCCGCACTGGTACGCCGGAGGAGGTTGCAGAGCTCATCGTATGGCTTGCCTCTGATCAGGCCTCCTTTATGAGCGGGCAAATATTAACCCTTGATGGGGGACGTATGGCAAAATTGAGCCTGCCTTGAAAGTCCAAGCGCTTCCAAATAACCCTGGCCCCGCCGCATGGAACGCGATCCTGCCGCAGCAGGACAGCCTGCCCAGCCTTTCAGCGGAAGAAACGGCTGACTGGGTGGTTATC
>WTIQ01000315.1:0-1813 GCA_011525185.1 Paracoccaceae bacterium
GTTTATGATCGCTTTGGGCTTCATAGCCTTTCACAGGGTTAGTCGGATGATAGCGGGAAAAATATGCCTTAACCAGAGATGTAATCAGGTAAAATGCAAGCGTAACGTAGGGAATTAATTCGATGCACTTGATAGAGCAAGTTTGGACTGCAGGGGATATCGGCTTGTTGTTATGAGTCCTACACCATTTCATATCATGTCAAAACCAATTGGTCCTAGGTGCAATATCGATTGTAACTATTGTTATTATTTGGAAAAGGAAAAACTATTCCCAGCCGAGAAGAAGTTTCGTATGCCGCTGGATATTCTGGATAGCTATATCCGTCAATTGATTGAGAACAGTGTCGAGGCAGGAATGCGCGAGGTCCCCTTCGTTTGGCAGGGTGGTGAACCGACCATGTTGGGGATCGAGTTTTTTAAAAGTATTGTCAAATTGCAGCAGAAATACGCACCCAGTGGCATAAAGGTGACCAACGCCTTACAAACGAATGGGATCCTTCTCGATGATGCCTGGGGGGCTTTTTTCAAGGAGAATGGCTTTCTCGTTGGAATATCAATCGACGGACCCAAAAAGATTCATGACCGGTACCGCATCGACCGTTCAGGACGGCCGACCTTTGAGAAGGTCATGAAAGGCCTTGAAGTTCTTCAAAACCATGACGTTAAACATAACGCTTTGACGGTTGTGCATCGGGCTAACGGGGGCAAGGGCAAAGAGGTGTATCGGTTCCTCAAATCGTTGGGGCTAGATTACATGCAGTTCATTCCAATCGCCGAACGTTCCAACGCTGGAAGCTTAGCGGGCGCCCCGCAAGTTGATAAGAATTTAGAGAACGCGATAACTGAATGGAGCGTAAAGCCTCGGGCATTCGGTAAATTCCTGTGCGACGTTTTTGACACTTGGTACCCGCGTGACGTTGGAAAGATATTTGTGCAGCACTTTGAGGTGCAGATTGGGTTGTGGATGGGGCGACAATCTTCCCTTTGCGTTTTTGCGAAAACTTGTGGAAATGGGCTGGCGCTGGAACACGACGGAAGTCTTTTTTCTTGCGATCACTATGTCTACCCAGAATATCGCTTAGGTAATATAGCCGATACGCCAATGCGCGAAATGCTCTGGAGTGAACAACAGACAAGATTCGGACAAGACAAGGAAAATGCGCTGACAGCACAATGTAAATCTTGCGAGTTTCGTTTTGCATGCAACGGTGGCTGTCCGAAGCATCGATTTGCACAGTCAAGAGATGGCGAGAACGGGCACAATTATTTCTGCGAAAGTTATACGATGTTCTTGCGGCACGCTGGTGGCCGGTTGAAAATTCTTGCGCAACTTACAGCGTAGGTTTAGCGTTTCTTTGCCCCGATAGCATGGACGAATTGAGGCGGTTAACGATAAGAAATGATCCTTCCTAACAATGTGTGGGGGGGTGTGGAACTAGAAAACTTGAAACAACACATAGATAACGAAACCCAAATATTATGAGTGTGACTCACAATTTTCAGCAGCGTTTATTTATCGTTACCGGGTCAGCCAGAGGGTTGGGTTACTCAATGGCAAAAAGGTTTATAGCATCAAATGCGCGTGTAGTTCTGATAGATCTAGACGCAGACGCAGTTGAAGCTGCAGCATCTGGACTTGGCGGCAATGCCTTTGCAAGGGTTGCTGATGTCACTCAAGTGGCGGGTATCCCTCATCTCGTTGAAGATATCGAAAGCAATATTGGTCCTATATTTGGCCTCGTGAACAACGCTGGTATTTTTAACAAGAAACCAGGTTGGGAAATTGGCGACGATGAATGGCAACAAATTGTAG
>WTIQ01000315.1:1823-3477 GCA_011525185.1 Paracoccaceae bacterium
CCGATTTATGCGTTCTCGTAAAGAGGGCACTATCGTTATGATCTCGTCATTAGCCGGCTTGGCGGGCCTGCCGGAGTCCATAGGTTACGTCACAACGAAGACGGCCATCATTGGCATGGCTAGGAGTTTAGCCACCGATCTCGGACAGTACAACATTCGGGCAAATGCTGTTTGTCCAGGTGTCATTGATACCGCAATGACGAGAAAAGTGTTTGATGGCGACCCAGGGCGCTTGAGAAAACTTCAAAGTCGTATTTCTTTGCCACGCCTTGCGCAACCTGAAGAAATTGCTGCGATGGTTGCCTTCTTGTGTTCAGACGATGCCGCTTATGTAACTGGCCAGGCAATCGCTGTAGACGGTGGGTTTTCCTCGGGATTTTAGCTCTAACCTACGTCAGCTACGGTGTGGCCAATAACAGAAATGACAAAGTTGACAATCGCGGGCGTATTGGGGTGTTGTATATATTGATAGGACTATGGAAAAGGTAAATTTTGTCACTTTGTTTCACCAAAGCCATCAATTGAATCTCAGGTTTATTCACCACGCGCATTAGATTTTTTCAGGTCGAGTTCCTTTAGCCGCATAAGAAGTTACGCATGGGTTTAAATTCCTAAGTAGGATAAGGCTCCATTTGAGGCTTGGTGGTCACTACAAAGCTGAACCTTCGCGCATTTTAGCTTGCTCATTTGGAGTTGGAGTATGATTGAAGCTGTAAGCAGTTAGGCACGCTTCTTCTCCACCTAATTTTATTATCTTAGCTTTTTGCTCTGCAAAACAGCTTTGATTTATCAATTCAGGATCACAAATTTCACGCAACCTTCGTTCTCCTTCATTCAACGTTTCTTGTATTTGGAGATTTTCAGAGCCAAGTTCGGCGATGTTATTAAGTTCATTTGGATCGTTTTTTAGGTCAAACAATTGTGGGCCATGTCCCACATAATAGACATATTTCCAATTTTTCCATCTAACCATGAATGTGCCAGTTGTTGAGCCACCGTCGTGGTATTCGCTGAAGATTGTGCGATCAGCGTTATCCTCTTCATTAGCTAATCTCCTCAAAGAAATGCCTTTAAGAGATTTGGAAAATGCGCTGTCTGAAGTGTTTGATATGTCTGCAGCGGTTGCGGCTAGATCAAGCAGTGAAGTCCCCGTGTTTACAATATGATTTTGAGGGATGTTCGGCCCAGAAATAATCATTGGAACGCCAGCAGATTGTTCATACATGACCTGCTTTGTCCAAAACCCCTGATCTCCTAGCATGTCTCCATGATCTGAAACGTAGATAACTATCGTATTTTTAGACTGTTGACTTTTATCAAGTGCGCCAAGGATTTGTCCAACACAGTCATCCATAAAACTAGTAAGACCATAATATGCCGCTTTCGCTTCGCGCATCTTCGTTTCATTAAAATACTTGTCGTAATTATAAAAATCTTTGATGTTCTTCATTTCAGTATGTTTTGTTTTATGCCTTTCATTGTATCCAACTGGTAAATCCATTTCATCTGGATCGTACATCTTGAAGTATTCTTCTGGACAAGTAAGCGGATAGTGTGGGCTAACCAAAGAAACAAATGCAGCCCAAGGTGAAGCCTTTCTTTCCGATTGCTTCAACCAATCCACGGCAGTTCGCGTTATCTCCAGATCATAATC
>WTIQ01000315.1:3487-4121 GCA_011525185.1 Paracoccaceae bacterium
ATCATAATCTGTGTAAGTGCTTGTTCCTTGCCCAACATCAGCTGCTAATTCTGCGGCGGCATCATATTTGGGCGTATTTGAACGCAAAAGGCCGATTGTCCAACCGACACCCCCGACAACATGCATTGGGACGATTTCCTGAGAAAATCCATTGTCATCCTCATGTGAACGAAAATGTAATTTCCCAATTGATGTTGTTTCAATTCCATTCTCACGCAGATGATGCATCCAGCTCTTAGTTGAGCCGTCATATGGTGTAGCACTGTCCCAATTACCTGTTTGATGGACGTGCCTACCAGTTGCGATTGCGGCTCTTGTAGGTACGCACATGGGTGAAGGGGTGTAGGCGTTTGTGAAACGCGTCCCCTTTTTAGCTAGAGCGTCTAAGTAGGGCGTCTTAACAATCGGGTGGCCAGCACATCCCATTGCATCTTTACGATGTTCATCTGAAATAATTATTAGGAGATTTGGGTGCAAAGTTGACATATGGCGATGATCTTCTTCTTACCATTTGAAGTGTTGAGACTTTTAATTGAGCGGCACTATCAGATAAAAGATAGCAACTGTTTAAACGTTGTCTACTAATTTGACGCAGCTTCCAATGCGCGCAACCGCTCTTCAATCTCAGTCAGCT
>WTIQ01000296.1 GCA_011525185.1 Paracoccaceae bacterium
TCAGGTGTGGAAGAAGCGCTAGAGGCAACCTACTGGGAAAGTCTCGATCAAATGGTGGCCCGTATGGATATCGTGTCAATCAACTGCCCCCATACCCCGTCCACCTTTCACTTGATGAACGCGCGTCGATTAAAATTGATGAAAAACACGGCTGTTCTGATCAACACATCACGGGGAGAAGTCGTTGATGAAAATGCTTTGACGAAAATGCTCGTGAAATGTGAACTGGCAGGTGCAGGGCTAGACGTTTATGAGCGCGGACGCGAGATAAACCCAAAATTGCGTCGTTTGCAAAATGTTGTGCTCTTGCCGCACATGGGCTCGGCCACCCATGAAAGCCGCATCGAAATGGGTGAGAAAGTGATTATAAATATTAAAACATTTGCCGATGGTCACAGACCACCCGACCAAGTGGTTCCTTCAATGCTGTGAAAACAACAGACCTCTATCTCCAAAACCTGCTAGAGACATTCGTATAATTTGATGCGCGTTTGAAATTTTTCTCCGTATTTGTGAAAGAGGAAATTTACATTATCATAGATCATTTAATCCAAGTTATGGACGACGCGAGTTACAAAGCAACGAGATTTTTTTCGAGCTCATTGCGCAAATGCTCGTGCTGGGGCGGTAATTTAAGTGCATTGCCGAGGGTTATGTCCGTCTCATCCACTGAAAAACCTGGAGGGTTTGTTGCAATTTCAATCAAGATCCCATCTTCTGTGCGAAAATAAATCGCTTTGAAATAGGTCCGATCTTTGACTTCAGTCACCTTATACCCCTCACGCAAAAGAGACTTACGCGCCCGTTCTTGATCTGCTTCCGTTTGTACAGAAAACGCAATATGATGAACTGAACCTGCGCTCTCGACTGATTTTGCAAGAGAGCCAGAGCGCTCGACATCCACATATCCCGCCTCTGTCTGTATTTTATGCCTAAAGCGCGTAAGCCCAGACTGACGTGAAAGCACCTCATACCCAAGATGATCCAACACAGTTTCGATAGTGCTCTCACCGCCCACGCAGAGCTGCACAGAGTGCAAACCCGTTATAGCTTTGTCAGAATTGATCTGATGATTTGCGGGTGAATTAACCCCCCGTGCGCTTTCACATAAAGCGATAGCCTCACCATCTGGCCCTTCAAAAAGAAGTTGGCTCTCGCTAAAGACAGGGCTTTGCGATATGCCGCTCACGCCTTTTTCAGATAATCGCTTTTCCCAAAACGCCAAACTGCCGTGGGGGACTGAAAATGTGACTTTTGCAACCTCCCCAATACCACGCCGACCACGAGCACGATTGGGAAAAGGAAAATATGTAATGACACTTCCAGGCGTTCCCAAGCTGTCGCCGTAATAAAGATGATACACAGAGGGGTTATCAAAATTCACCGTTTTCTTGACCCGGCGCAGTCCCAACACATCGCAAAAGAATGCATTATTTCGACGCGGATCGCTGGCGATAGAGGTGACGTGATGATATCCCGTGATACAGTCCAACATAAAAAATGCTCCTTCGCTTGAAGAAGCATTTAAGGCATTGTTTTCATGCGTCAATCAGATCGCGCAAGCAAAGCTTGAATTAAACGAAATGTTGACCGCCATTGACTGTCATTGTCGAGCCATTCACAAACTCTGCTTCATCAGAGGCAAGGAAAACGACACAGCGCGCAATCTCTTCTGGTTCCCCCAAACGTCCCGCTGGGATTTGCGCGATGATGCCGTCGCGTACCTTTTCTGGAACCGCCATCACCATGTCAGTGGCGATATAGCCAGGGCAAATTGCATTGGCTGTGATACCAAAGCGTGCACCTTCTTGGGCCAGGGCCTTTGTGATCCCCAGATCACCAGCTTTTGCCGCAGAATAATTGACCTGAGCAAATTGACCTTTTTGACCATTGATCGAACTGATCGTGATCACACGACCAAACTTGCGCTCACGCATTCCAGGCCAAATGGGATGCGTCATGTTAAAGACGCCGCTCAGGTTTGTATCGATCACTTGAGACCACTGCTCGCGCGTCATTCTATGAAACGGCGCATCTCGGGTAATGCCCGCGTTATTCACCAAAATCTCAACGGGACCAAGGTCAGCTTCAACCTGTGCAATGCCCGCAACGCATTCGTCGTAATCCGCAACATTCCATTTATAGGTCTTGATACCCGTTTCTTCGGTAAACTTAGCTGCGGCCTCGTCGTTGCCAGCATAAGACGCTGCAACAGTGTACCCTGCTTCTTTCAGCGCTATGGAAATGGACGCGCCTATCCCGCGTGATCCGCCGGTCACAAGGGCTACTCTGGACATGTTGTCTCTCCTAATTCAAAATTTATCACGCAACGCTGTTACAAATTTCACGCCAGTTACGCAATATTGTTTCGTGTTTATTTTTAGAATTTTAAGAATAAACGAGCTGAAAGAGAAATCTCCCTCTTCCAGCTCAACATTTTCAAGGACGTTCGAGACACATTGCGACGCCCATTCCTCCACCGATGCACAGCGTTGCAAGACCTTTTTTCGCGTCACGGCGCTGCATTTCAAACAAAAGAGTGTTTAAAATTCTTGCACCAGAAGCACCAATCGGGTGGCCGATGGCGATTGCGCCCCCGTTTACGTTCACAATCTCAGGATCCCAGCCCATATCTTTGTTTACGGCACAAGCCTGTGCTGCAAAGGCTTCGTTTGCTTCCACAAGCTCAAGATCATTCACAGACCACCCCGCTTTGTCCAATGCTTTGCGGCTGGCGTAAATCGGACCCACACCCATGATGCTTGGGTCCAAGCCAACCGTGGCGAAAGAGGCGATACGCGCGAGCGGAGTAATCCCTCTCTTTTCGGCCTCTGCATCACTCATCAAAAGAACGCCTGCAGCGCCGTCGTTCAAGCCAGAGGCATTGGCAGCCGTTACGCTGCCTTCTTTAGCAAAGGCTGGGCGTAGCTTTTGCATCGCCTCAATCGTCGCGCCGTGACGGATATATTCATCGCTCTCAACAACTATATCCCCTTTGCGGGTTTTTACAGTAAAGGGCGTGATTTCGTCTTGAAATTTACCCGCCTTTTGCGCGGCTTCAGCCTTATTTTGCGACGACACAGCAAATTCGTCCTGCATATCACGGCTGATTTGCCATTTTTCCGCAACGTTTTCAGCGGTTTGACCCATGTGATAGCCGTTAAATGCATCCCAAAGACCGTCCTTGATCATACTATCAACATAAGACACGTCGCCCATCTTGTGGCCAGCACGCAGGTGGGACACATGGGGAGAAAGCGACATATTTTCCTGACCGCCCGCGGCGACAATGTCCGCGTCACCCAGTTGCACATGTTGCGCTGCTATAGCAACGGCGCGCAACCCTGAGCCGCAGACTTGGTTGATGCCCCAAGCCGCGCTCTCAATGGGAAGGCCAGCGTTAATATGAGCTTGGCGGGCTGGATTTTGCCCCTGCCCCGCTTGCAGAACTTGGCCCAGAATAGTTTCAGAAACATCCGCTTTCTCAATGCCAGCACGATTGATCAGGGCTTCTAGAACGCATGTTCCAAGATCGTGGGCGGGTGTATTGGCGAACGAGCCCATAAAGCTACCAACAGGTGTGCGGGCAGCCGAGGCAATCACTACATTTGTCATTTCATATCTCCAGCAAGCAAAATCACGGTATCAAACTGGAGGGGGTGTTACATGAACTTCTGCATTGCGGCAACTGTTTTGCGGCAAGCCCGCCTTGTGTTCCGTCAGAGTGTTCCGTCAGACCTTGGTCTTTTGGACAGCGGCCTGCTGCCAAGGCGGGTTTACGGTTGGTCTAGCAAAATAATGGCCCTGCATACAATCCACACCTGTTTCGCGCAGCCATTCGGCCGCGACTGGCGTTTCAACTGATTCTGCTACCGCATGCGTTCCAAAATGCTCAGCAATCGAGATCGAAGCCTGTATCAGCACTTGGTTATCGGGATTGCTTTCGATGCCGCGCACAAACTCTCCGTCGATTTTGAGGATATCAAAACGAAAATCCCGTAAGTGTCGGAAAGATGTGGCGCCAGCGCCAAAATCATCCAGCGCAAAGCTGATGCCACGCTTGCTGAGATCCGCCATAAATGTGGCAACCAATTCGGGAA
>WTIQ01000144.1 GCA_011525185.1 Paracoccaceae bacterium
GCTGATGTCTGAGTGGCGAGAGGTTGTGGGTCGCCCTCCTCCTAAACACTTAAGCCGACCCCTGCTGGTGAAGATCCTGAGCCATGCCTATCAGCTGGAAACGGTAGGCGGATATAGGTTTTGTCAGACCAACGAGCTAATAAATCGGACCTTCATCCAGGTGCCACTTCCAATTACTGGACTGCATACCCCCTGCCCTGCGCTTTTTGATCTGGCGTACGAATTGAGAGCCAAATCTGTGCCACCAGTACCGAACAGATTCATAGCTTACGTCTACGCCTCTTTCATGCAGAAGGTCTTCTACATTTCTAAGTGAAAGTGGAAACCTCACATACAGCATACTGCGAGTTGAATGATCTCAGGGCTGGTTTTGAAATAGCGGAAGGATAAAGAATTGGGCGCAGCTAAATAGCTAATATTCAGCAGGAGCCCCGGCAAGGGGGTTTATTCTGACAAAGCCCTCAGAACCAAAACAAAAGCCTTAAGTAGTCGATAAGCCTGCGCGAGGCAAGCCACCACATCGGGCGGGTTCCAACCGTAATCTTAACGACTCCAGTCATTCCCGGCACCCACCAATCAGCACGCAGTTCCGGATCAGTCATCCGCACGGGAAACACGTTGTCGCCATCTTGCACCGCAGGCGCTGGCACCGCGCGGGCGACAGACATGGGAAACGTATCTTTGGGCCGCGCCAGAAGGGTCAAATCGACCTGTTGGCCGGCCTCAACAAAACTTAGATCTCTTTCCGATATTGCCGCTTCTACATACAGCGAATCCACGGCCGAGATAGTTACCTGGCTTTCGCCACGGCGGACGGCCTCACCTATTTTCTTGGCAGGCTCACCTTCGACGACCACACCATCTATCGGCGCAACAGCATCGGCTCCAGTAAGTTTTTGATCAATTTTCAATAGCTTGGCACGCAACTCATCAGCTTTAGCCTGTGCAACTAACATTTCTGACAACTGATTGAGCGAGCGCCGGATTTCCACGTCTCTGTTGGCTTGCGCTAACTCCGCGATCAACGCATTACGTTCCAAAACCAACTCAGACGTGTTTAGGGTAAAAATCACGTCACCCTGCTTTACAACCGAGCCGAGGATTATCTCGCTACTCTCAATAAATCCATCATACGCAGCCCCGACGTATGCCGAGGCGTCGGTTTTTAGCACCGCTGTAGCAGACAACCGAAAGGGCAGTGGCATAATTGATGCGCCGACAATCGTCATCATTATCGCACCCATAAGCAACTTACCCGGACCGCTGCGCGGCTTTAGGGCTTTTGGCACCGAACGCGTAAATTCTCGCGCTATACGCACTGGCAGCCACATAGTGTTTTGAGAATGCCATAGCAATGGAACGATGGCCATCTCGCAATAAAGCCGTGCAGCCCATTGTTCAGCGACAGAAAAGTGTTTCCGCTGACGTTCCAACGTCACCGCACCAAGATCGAAAGTCTGACCATCCGCATCATGTTGGATGAGTGGTAAGGTTAGTAGATGCCCCGGCTTAACCACCCGCATGTACGCCTCATGTGCGGTGCTCACTTGATTTTGATCAGAGGAAGGCAACATCAACTCTTTACTTTGAGTTAAAGCTTCTTGCCCTGCCTCTTCCAATAAGGAGGTCATCTCAGATCTACGGGCTACCTTTTCTGAATGGCTTATTGCGCGCAATCTAAGCCCCTCGAACGCACACCACGAAATTGAGACCGTTTCGCAGGCAAAACGTTCCGACAGGTCATTTACAAACGTCAAAGTAGCCTTGTCAAAATTATCAGCATCCAAAATCCGACCCATTGACTCTAATGTTTGCGCGAGCCGCGTGGCATCCCGAGCACCCAACTTGACCTTGCGCAAAGCATCAAAGGCCTGTGGGACAGATAGAAACCCAGTCAGTTTTTGTAAAGACGAGGCCGCTGCGTTGTCGCTGCCCAAATCTACAATTACTACGATATTCTGTCGCGGATCTGTAGTAAGCAATTCACCGAAGGCTAGATGGCTCCCTGCTCCCTGTCCAACCGCCACCCCATCACGACCTAACGTTTCTAAGACCGCAAGCGAAAGCACCTCATCCAACGAGACCACGGCAGCAGAGGGTACTTGTTTCAACATTTTCCATGGTGCCATATCTTCGGACACGAGCCTCCAAACCAGCCAAACTGCACGCGCATTTAACTGACGCTGAACGGTCTGGACCAGCTCCAGCCAGAATGCCGACGGCGCACCCACAAAGTTGCATAAGGTGCCCAAAGCAGCGATATAATTTGAATCTAAGGTCGCAGAATTTCTTTTCATATCGTGCTCTTATCGGTTTCAATCTCTATTTCTAGAGATGCTTTACGTTGCAAATAGGCCAAATGTTCAGCCCGCTTCTGTGCCAGGTAAAGCATTAAACGAGTAATCATTGTTTGGGCTATGCATGCGCGAAAGCTAGCGATCCAAAAACGCCGTAAAAAGGGCGTCAAAAATCGTATTACCACATCTTCATCTAACGCCACATAACGGATGAATGCACCCGTATCACCCTGCCGCGCGCAGCGACCTATCAACTGCCGGTCAATGCGCGAAAAATCATTTGTCTCAGCGATGATAACGTGCAGACCACCCTTATCGTGGACGGCGCGTTCTATTTTAATGTCTGTACCGCGTCCAGCCATGTTAGTTGCTACTGTGATGGCCCCAGACTGACCTGCACGCGCAACAATTGCACTTTCCTGAGCATCGTTAATAGCATTAAGGATTTCAATACGTTGATCAGGCGCATGGGTCACAAATGCCTTGGACAAATCATCGCTTGTTAGAACGCTTTTCACACCGATAAGAACTGCACAACCTTTGTCTGACAACGCACTGGCATCTCTAACGATGGCGCGCAACTTTTCTGTATTACTTTCAAAAACGCGATAGCCAAGATTGCGTCTCTGCGTTGGTTTGTGCGTCGGGACGGCAACGATCCCTAAACCATAGAATTTACGTAATTCTAATCTAGTTTCCATCGCCGTTCCGGACATACCGCCGATCTGCGTTAAACGCTGGAAATAGCGCTGAAAGCTCAGGCGCGCACTTACTTCGCTGGGGGAAGAAATCTCCAGGTTCAATGCGGCCTCCAGAACCTGCTGCATACCCAAGGACAATGTACGTTCGCGCGCCAGTCGCCCAGTCAATTCATCTACAAGTACAACTTTTCCGTCTTGAATAACATAATGTTTGTCACACACCAATATGTGCATTGAATATAGCGCTGTATTCACGAGCTCCTCGGCGCGGTCTTTCCGCTGCCAGAATGGACCTGCATCCAAAACCATTTTCGCCACATTCGCGCGGCCTAATGGGGTGAGCTCTACATTCCGTACATCCTGGTTGACTGTATAATCCTTACCGTCCGTCAGGGCACGGGCCAATTCTACTGCCTTCACCGCCGCGGCGGTGAGCAAGTCATCCGGTTTAGGAGTAGAGATAATCAAAGGAGTAACAGCCTCATCAATTAGGACACTGTCGGCCTCATCCACGATCACCTGATGCACTCCCCGCATCACGATGCCATTTGCAATGCAATTGCCATCGTTGCGGGCAGCTGCCAAAGCATGTTTTACCCGACCCGTTTTGCCCGACAATATCAAACTGTCGCGCAAATGGTCAGCTAGCATGTCCCGGGCAGTGCAATAAACTATATCGTGATTATAACCTGCTGCTCGGGCATCAGGTGGGGTATTACCAGTGACTGAAGCAGCGGTAACTCTACAGAAAGCGAAAAGCTCCTGTCCTAACTCACAGTCACGCGCAGCGAGGTAATCATTGGCCGTAATCACATGTACGAGCTTACCCTGCCATGCTGCAAAAATAGCTGACAGGCTGGCCGTAAGTGTTTTGCCCTCTCCCGTTGCCATTTCCGCGATAGATCCCTCGAGGATAGCAAATGCGCCAATGATTTGTTCTCGGTGGGGTCGAAAACCAAAAACACGCCGGACCGCTTCATTGATCCCGGCCATTGCCTGTACATGCATCAATGAAATTCGCGCCGATTTGGCATTAAGTGTAGATTTTAACAACGCACGCAGTTCGGCCAATTTCAATGTCAACTGAT
>WTIQ01000381.1 GCA_011525185.1 Paracoccaceae bacterium
CAATAGACGGGACCATTAATGGGATTGCGATGGGCATTATACCCTTTTTCACGCGTATGGCAGGAAAAGCGCAATCTGGCTACGTCTTTACCTATGCCTTTGCCATGGTGATTGGAATCGTTGTTCTTGTCAGCTGGATGACATTTGCAGGAGGCGCAAAATAAATGGACACTCTGCTCTTATCCTTTGTGACCTTTGCGCCAGGCCTTGCGGCGTTGATATTGCTTCTTGTGGCGCGGGGCGATGATGAAGCCGCGCATTTGGTCGCAAAACGTTTTGCGCTCGCGGCAACAAGCTTCACGTTTCTTGCCTCGCTGTTCATTCTTGCACAGTTTGATCCGAGCAATCCTGACTTCCAGATGGTGGAAGAGGGTCAATGGATCATGGGTCTCACCTACAAGCTTGGCGTTGATGGGATCAGCATTTTATTTGTGCTTTTGACCACATTTATGATGCCCCTCGTTATCGCGGCCTCATGGGGGGTAAATACCCGTGTGCGCGAATATATGATTGCGTTTCTTTTGCTTGAAACTTTGATGCTTGGCGTCTTTATGGCGCTGGATCTGGTGCTCTTTTACCTCTTCTTTGAAGCGGGCCTAATCCCTATGTTCTTGATCATCGGAATTTGGGGCGGGAAAAAGCGGATTTATGCGTCGTTCAAATTCTTTTTGTACACCTTCCTTGGCTCGGTTCTCATGCTTGTTGCCATGGTTGCGATGTATATCGAAGCAGGTACCACGGACATTCCAACCTTGATGCGGCATGAATTTGCCTTTGACACGTTCAGCCTGCTTGGCGTTCAAATCGTTGGAGGCATGCAAACGCTGCTCTTTATTGCCTTCTTTGCGAGCTTCGCTGTTAAGATGCCAATGTGGCCTGTGCACACATGGCTTCCTGATGCGCATGTGCAGGCTCCAACGGGAGGATCCGTTGTTCTGGCGGCCATTCTCTTGAAAATGGGCGGATATGGTTTCTTGCGTTTTAGCTTGCCCATGTTCCCCGTTGGCTCTGATGTCATGACCGATTTCGTTCTTTGGTTGTCTGCGATCGCAATAGTGTACACGTCTCTCGTGGCCCTTGTGCAAGAGGACATGAAAAAGCTGATTGCTTATTCGTCTGTGGCTCATATGGGATATGTGACCATGGGTATTTTTGCGGCCAACCAGCAAGGTATTGATGGCGCGATCTTCCAAATGTTGAGCCACGGATTTATCTCAGGGGCGCTGTTTCTTTGTGTTGGCGTTGTTTATGATCGCCTTCATACGCGCGATATTGACGCCTACGGCGGGCTTGTGAACAAAATGCCAGCCTATGCGCTTGTCTTCATGCTCTTTACAATGGCGAACATTGGCTTGCCCGGCACCTCTGGCTTTATTGGCGAGTTTTTAACGCTTGTTGGTATTTTCCAAGTCAACACTTGGGTCGCTTTGGTTGCAACATCTGGTGTGATCTTATCTGCGGCCTATGCCCTTTGGCTCTATCGGCGTGTTGTGATGGGGGATTTGATCAAAGAGAGTTTGCGTGGCATGAGTGATATGACGCGCCATGAAAAAGCAGTCTTTGCGCCTTTGATCGCAATGACACTATTGCTTGGCGTCTATCCAGCATTGGCTCTTGATCTGATTGGGCCATCCGTTGAGGCTTTGGTTGGCAATTATGACCAAGCCCTCGCGCAGGCTGAAGCCAGCACGCAACTTGCAAACGCAAATTAAAGAGAGTGAACACGATGATAGATGCAGACCTCGGTGTACTCCTTCCAGAAATCCTATTGTCCGTCTTTGCGATGTTGGCCCTCATAGGGGCAGTCTATGGCGGTAAAAACCGCTTGGCAGAGCCGCTCCTTCTTGTGACAGCGGTGGTCTTTATTTTGATTGCTGTTCTGGTGGCTGGGTCTTCACAGAGCGTTGAGACCGCTTTCTCTGAGACCTTTACCAATGATGGATTCGCGCGGTTTGCAAAAATCCTTATTCTGATCTCGGCCTCGGTCGTCTTGGTGATGAGTTCTGGCTATTTAAAACAAAGACAGGCCTTAATCTTTGAATACCCGTTGCTCGTGGCTTTTGCTGTTGTGGGTATGATGGTCATGGTCTCCGCTTCTGACCTCATGACGCTCTACATGGGGCTGGAATTACAATCCCTATCGCTTTATGTGATCGCCGCTATGCGCCGCGACAGCCTTAAATCCACCGAAGCAGGGCTGAAATACTTTGTTTTGGGAGCGCTTTCGTCTGGTCTTTTGCTTTATGGGGCGTCTTTGACCTATGGCTACGCAGGTACCACAAACTTCGCAGGGATCATAGAGGCGGCAGGTGCGGGAGACCCGAGCGTGGGTCTCTTAATTGGCCTTGTGATGATTTTATCGGGACTTGCTTTCAAGGTTTCTGCGGTGCCGTTTCATATGTGGACGCCAGATGTTTACGAAGGTGCTCCCACGCCGATCACGGCGTTTTTTGCAACAGCGCCAAAAGTTGCAGCTATGGCACTCTTTGCGCGGGTTATGCATGACGCGTTTGGATCAGTTGTCGATGATTGGCAGCAGGTTGTGGCCCTCATTGCATTGCTGTCCATGTTTCTTGGGGCATTTGCCGCCATTGGTCAAACGAACATAAAGCGTTTGATGGCTTACTCTTCAATCGCGCATATGGGGTATGCGCTTATGGGGCTTGCTGCGGGGACATCCCAAGGCATTGAAGCGTTGCTCCTCTATATGACAATTTATGTCACTATGAACCTTGGCGTATTTGCGTTCATCCTGATGATGCAACGCGATGGGCAGCATATTACGCGTATTGACTCTCTTAGCATGCTGTCGCGTCGTGCGCCTACACAAGCGCTCGCTCTTTTGGTGCTGCTCTTTAGTCTTGCTGGCGTTCCTCCTTCTTTAGGCTTCTTTGCGAAATGGGGTGTGTGGAACGCGGCGCTTGGTGCTGATCTCATCTGGCTTGTGGTCGCCAGTGCAATCGCCAGTGCAATTGGTGCCTATTACTATCTTAGAATCGTGTATTTGATGTATTTTGGAGAGGATAGCGATACGCCTTTGGAGGTAAACGCGCCGCCAGTGCTTAATGCGGTGCTTATGGTGAGTGCATTGGCGATGGTTATTGGTGTTGTAAGCCTCTTTGGACTGGAAGGTGCAGCAGAGGCCGCTGCGGTAACTCTTTTACGCTAACTCGAATGTACGCGACGTCGGATTTTGAATACAGCACCTGTATTCTAGAGGAGATCGACAGCACCAATGCCTATGCGCAGCGCATCGTGGACAAGGTGCGCGATCCTCTGTGGATTATGGCACGACGTCAAACGGCTGCAAAAGGGCGCAGAGGGCGCGCTTGGAGAAATCCAGATGGCAATTTTGCGGCCTCTTTGATTTTCTTTCCAGATCAATCGCCCGAGAAGATGGCGCTTCGTAGCTTTGTTGCGGCGCTGGCTGTATTTGAGGCCTGTGTAATGGTGACGGGGCGCGAAGAGATATTTTCAATAAAATGGCCAAACGATGTTATGGCGCGGGAGTGCAAAGTTTCAGGCATCTTGTTGGAGACGTGTCAGAACGCCAAAGGTCAGACTGCTCTTGTGGTCGGGATTGGGGTTAATCTGATGCAGGCACCTAAGCTGGAACATTTAGAAGCCCAAGCTTTGAAGCCCACATCATTATTCAGCGAAACGGATCTTCAAGTGAAACAGGATGATTTCCTTGATGCTCTTGCAGATTGTTTCGCGAAATACGAGTCACAGTTCATCACACATGGATTTGGACCTGTGCAAACGGCATGGCTCCAACATGCGGCGCGCCTTGGCCAAACAATCACAGCCCGTTTATCTGATGAAAGCCTCACTGGGCGATTTGACACGATTGACGAAAACGGCCATTTGGTTATGACAACGGTGAACGGAAGTCGTAAAATATCATCTGCGGATGTATTTTTTTGAAAGGGCAAAAAAACATGTTACTTGCCGTGGATTGCGGGAACACCAATACGGTGTTTTCGATTTGGGATGGGCAACAGTTTATAGCCACGTGGCGCACGGCGACGGAGCATCAACGCACGGCGGATCAATATTTCGTTTGGCTCTCCACTTTGATGG
>WTIQ01000088.1 GCA_011525185.1 Paracoccaceae bacterium
CTTTCGGGGTTTTCGATCGCCTTCCAGAGCGCAATGTAGCCAATGTAAAAGAGGCATAGGATGAGGAAAGAGGTCAGCCTTGGGTCCCAGGCCCACCACGTGCCCCACATCGGCTGTCCCCAAAACGCGCCTGTGATAAGGGCGATCAATGTCATTACCAATCCCACTGGTGCCGCAGCCTTTGCTGCAAGCGCGCTGACATGGTGGCGGCGGATCAACCAGATCAAAGAGGCCACCAGCATCATAAACCACGCATTAATCGCCATTAAAGCAGAGGGCACATGAATGTAGATGATCTTCACCGTTGAGCCCATGCGGTAGTCTTCTGGTGTAAAGAAAAAGCCCCATATCAACCCAACAACAAGGCAAACTCCAGAGAGCACACTGACCCATGGCAACACGCGATCAGAAAGAGCGAGAAATTTTAGTGGATTGGCGTATTCCCAAAGAGACATTTAAACTTTCCTCAGTCCAAAACCTGACATACACGCTCCCTTAACGTAGGTTGATACGTAAAACTGCCGCAGAGGCAAATGACAAAAACGCGAAGATTCCAAAAGAGAGCGCGCTGAGCAAAGCAAAAGGTGTTCCAATGGCCAATTCTTCGGCTCCCCGTCGAGCAACCTCTGCCCCAAAGATCAGCGTGGGGACATAAAGTGGTAAAACAAGAATAGAGAGCAAAAGCCCCCCGCGTCTCAATCCAATTGTAAGCGCCGCGCCAAATGCGCCAATCATGCTAAGCGCGGGCGTCCCAACCAAAAGCGATAGAAAGACCCACAAAAACCCCTGCTCTGGCAGTCCCAAGAAAAAGCCCAACACTGGCGCAATCAGAGCAAGAGGTAGCCCCGTGGTGAGCCAATGGGCCGTCACCTTGGCAAGAACAACCGTTTCTAAGGGGACAGGCGCAAGCGCCAATTGCTCAAGCGTCCCATCTTCATAATCGAGGGAAAACAGACGATCGAGCGATAATAGACAGGCGAGCAAGGCACAAACCCAAAGCGCACCTGGCGCAATTTTTGATAAAAGCCCAAGTTCGGGACCAATACCAAAGGCCAGCATCAACACAATGATGAAAAAGAAAATCAGGGCATAACCAAACCCGCCCCCCGCACGAAACGCCACTTTCAACTCTCGACCCAACAGCGTAATCATAAAAACGCCTCATCGGTTGTCACACGTTTTGCACGCGTCTGAAAAGGTGAGAGGTCAAGCTGACGTTCCATTCCACCCAAATCAAGCCCATCAGCATGGGTCACTATGAGAGCCGCGCCCCCCGCTATGAGATGGTTTTTTAGAATTTCAGAGAGTTCTGCAACACTGGAGCGGTCTAAAGAAACGGTCGGCTCGTCCAAGATCCAAATGTCACGACCTGTTAAAAAGAGCCGTGCGAGGCTCAGACGCCTCTCTTGACCCGCCGAAAGCTGCCCTGCCATCATCGCTTTTAGGGTCGTCAAGTTAAACTGTTCAAGCGTTTGTCCCAGATGCGCCTCGCGTCCATACAGTGTCGCCCAAAACATAAGGTTTTCAAGCACGCTTAAGCTTGGCTTGATGGCCGTCGCATGACCAGCATACCCCAAAGCGTCCTCATCCGCCTCAATCGAGCCCGCATAGAGAGGCTGTAGCCCTGCAATGGTCCGCAGGAGCGTCGTTTTTCCCAATCCATTTGGGCCCGTCACAATCAGCGCTTCGCCCGAGCTTAGCTCGAAAGAGACATTCTCCAAAAGCACACGCTGCGCACGGGCAATACTGACATCACTTAGCCGCAGCATATCGCCTCACTGCTTGGCAGGCGTAACATGCTACACACTCTCTATGGGAAGCAGCGCAGCCGCCACGCGCCGGTCTTCGGACAACAATACATTGTAGGTGCGCGATGCAGAGGCGCTATTCATCAATTCAACACCAATCCCAGCCGCTTCCAAAACAGAGCGAAACGCATGGGGAATATGGGCGATCTCGCGTCCTGTGCCGACAAAAAGCACATCTATATCGCGGCAAAACTCCAAAACAGTTTGCGCATCATCAAAGCCGCTCCAGCTCTTGGCACCCTTTGCATTGACGAGGAGCGGCGCTTTCACAGCCTGGCCCGAGATCCGGAAATACCCCTCGCCATACCCGTCAATGGGAACCGCTTCTCCATAATCAATTTCGTTTAATTGCAACGCAAACTCTCCTCAGTCAAGCAGCGGTAACCCGTTTATCGCAGAGAGAAAAATAATGCAAAAGGCCACACGACGATAGAGCGTCTCACGCTCTGGGTTGAAAAAATACGCGCCAATCAAATTTCCAGAAATAACGGGAAGTGCGAGAACGAGGCCGAGGGTCAAATTCTGAAGCGTGAGAAAACCGCTCACCGCGGTCACCAACAAAAAGAGAATTTCATACGAAAAGAGAAAGACAAGTGTATTGGCCCTAACGGCAGCTGCTGGGAAGGGACCCGCAAGATAGAAAAAGATAACGGGCGGCCCTGGCATGCCGACAAACCCACCCGTTATGCCAGAGCTTGCCCCAATGCCAAAGAGCAGGCGCGGGGTCACTTTTCCCCTATAGCTGATCCCCATGACGAGGCAAATCAGCAAAACAAGCGCAACGCAGGACACGAGATAGCGAAAGAGATCTGGATCAGATTTGCTAAGGGCCCAAAGCGCAAAGGGAAAGACCAAAGCCATAGCGAGGACCAACCGCCAAAGCTCTGAAAAGCGAATGTCTTTGGCCAATCGTGGAATTAAAACAAGCGGGCCAAAAAAATCCATAACAGCGCAAACAGTCAGAGCCGTTATGGGGGGCAAAAATTGTCCTGCCACTGGGAGAAAGACCATTGCCGTACCGAAGCCTGAAAACCCGCGCACCAAACCAGCGGTAAAGGCCGCAGCGCAGAGAAAGAAAAAGCCGTCTTGTGCAAGGCCAGAGTTAAAAAGCTCTGCACTCACTCCTGTGGCACCTGCGTACCAGCCTCTGCATTTGGTTTGCTCCAGTCCCGCTTAACCCCCAGCCAAAGCAACGTCGCGGTGGCCACAAAGATTGAGCTATATGTCCCAATCACGACCCCCCAAATCATCGCAAAGACGAAACCACGGATCACATCGCCGCCAAGCACAAAGAGCGAGATCAAGGCAAGCAAGGTGGTAACAGAGGTCACAACCGTTCGCCGCAACGTTTCGTTCACAGAAAGGTTCAAGACTTCGATTAAGGGCCGCTTTTTGTATTTCCTAAGGTTTTCACGAACACGGTCAAAAACCACAACCGTATCGTTTAGCGAATAGCCAACAATTGTCAAAAGCGCCGCAATAATCGCCAAATCAAACTTGATTTGCACAATGGAAAAGACACCAATGGTCAACACCACATCATGAATCAACGCCGCAACCGCGCCTTGCGCAAACTGCCATTCAAAACGCAGCCAAATGTAGACCAAGACAGCTCCAATGGCCAAAGCCACCGCAAGGATCGCCGTCTGGATCAGCTCACCTGACACCTTTGGCCCCACATTTTCGACAGACACAAATTTCAGCTTTGGATCGACACTCTGGAGCGCTTTAAGCGACCCATTGACCACGTCACTCACCGATGTCTCGCCCGCGTCTTGTTGCTGGATACGGATCATGGCCACATTTTGGGTCTCGTCAAAACTTGGGTCAAAAACTTCTGAAATCGTGATATCGCCCAAGTCAAGTTCGGCCAAGCTCTGACGATATGCGCCAACATCAACGGGATTGACGCTTTGCGTTCTGATCGTTGTCCCCCCAAGAAAATCAATGCCGTAATTCAACCCAAGTGTTCCAACCGAGCCGAGGGCAACAATCACCATGACCGCAGAGATGCCAAGCCAGAGGCGGATCTTCGAGAAAAAATCGATTTTTGTTTCTGATGGGATCAGTTTTAAACGCATATCTTAAAGCTCCAATGCTTTGGGCCGCGCCCGTTCAAACCACATCACCACCAAAAGCCGCGTGACAAAAATCGCTGTAAAGACCGAGGTTAAAATGCCAATACCTAAGGTTACAGAAAACCCTCTCACGGGGCCAGAGCCCATAGCAAAGAGAATAACCGCTGTAATAAAGG
>WTIQ01000140.1 GCA_011525185.1 Paracoccaceae bacterium
CCTAGCCAAATTTTGCAAAGGCCCGCGCAATCTGCCCACTTCCCTCTAAAAAATCCCCACGACAAGGAAAGCGAAATATGGTTCCGTTCTGGCAATGACCTTCTGAAAACCAGCCACCGGCACGCAGTTTTAGCCGATCAACCGTTTCAATCCAAAAGGCCTGCCCTTTGCCGGGGCCTTCTGCCACATCATCATAAAATGGAGCCCTTTGCATCCCCATCCCCTTTGATTAAAGCCCAATCTGAAAAACACACCTCAAACGAGAGCTCAAGCTCTAATTGCCATGCCATAACTGTGCTGCGACACTGCATCAAAAAAATTCGCGTATCAGAAGAGCCATTCATTTTGATTGGTTTATAGCCAGTGTCGTTTTTGAGAAAACGCATGATTTTGAATAGTCGGCATGTTTTTTCGCCGAGAACTTGGCACAGTTGTTGCAAACTGTGTTCGAAATCTTTGAAACGAGGTAAAGCAACATGGTTATGATCCCAACCTGCAAGGCAAAAAATCAGGACACCGCAGTCAAATTGCTGGGTGACGCTATTCTCCTGCTGGCAAAAATAGAAGAGACTTGCAAGAACCGCGATCATGCGTTGATTGTCAAAAAATTTGTATTTTCAAATCATGTCGCAGACGCGTTTTCTATACTTCTTGACGAAGGGCATTTTGGAAAACTTGAGGCGCGTCTCATCCTAACAATTTTGCATCAGCATCTCAGCGAAAAGATCTTTGCAGAGCTGGATCAAGACGTTTTAAAGATTATTGAACGCGTCTTGATGCAACAATTGCCCTCAAGCCAAAAGTTGGAAACAAACGCTGCTTAAAGCATTTCCAGAAAAAGTTGATAGACTTTTTCGGCTCATAAATGCTTGAAATCAAAAACTTACAGCGGTTCTGGTGAGTCATTCAACTATGAAACCGCTATAAATAGGCAATGGCTAAGGGACTAAATTTAGTTCGTATTGGCACTGGCGTTGGCTTTGTCATCCATCCATTGCGCAACCAAACTAACTTGTGTCTCTACAACCGATAGCACTCGTTCAAACGCCTGCTGATACTCGGTGAGATATGGCTCAAGCTCAGGTATATTGAGCTTGAGCTCATCCACATAGACGTAGGTCAAAACGGCTAAAGCTACAAGTAAGATACCCGTCAAAAATCCAATACGCGCAGATGAAGAGCGTTTATTAGAAGACATGAGATGCGCGTCTTCGATATGTCCACGCCCTGTTGCTTGTGCTCCCAAAGAGGAATTTACTTTTTCAATCTCAGGGAAAAGCGCGCTTTTGGAAACAATTCCTTCTTTTGCTGCTTCGTCGTAAATCTGATCTAACTCGTTAAGGTCGGTGTTGAATGGTGGGGCTGGCGCATCAGGCGCGGACTGCATTGTGCTGTCCTCGCGCGCAGCTGGCGCAACCGTAAGGTCAGCTATATCTTCATCTTCTAAATATTTCTCTAAGTCTGGAATAGTTTCCTCGACATCCAGCCCCCCTTTTGAGCGCATGGCCTCGGCTGCGCGTACCGCTGCTTCTCTTTGAGCTTCCTCTTTTAAAACGACGCTAACATGCGCAGGCGCACGGGGTCTATTTTCTCGCGCTGTGCGATCAGGCTCTGGCCGCTCTTCCCCTTCACCCTCTGCATCGGGCGCAGAGGTTGTCTCTCCAGACGTATCATGCACTTCTGTGTCCGCATCTCGCTCACGCGGTGATTTTTCAAATGGCTGCAACTCTTCGCCATCCAATGGCCGCTCAAAAAACCAAGTTGTCTCACATGCAGAACATTGGACATCGCGTCCCGGTGCGGGAATATTGTCTTCGGGCACTTCATAAACTGCACCACAATTAGGACAGACCAGACGCATTCAGCTTACCATTTGCTATATTCTTACATATTTCCGTGATATTAATACGCCTGATTAGCGATTTAAATACAACAGGAATATTTAATTTCAGCAACATCCATGATTGCAACACTGTTCAGGCTCATGCAAAACATGCACATTGGTTCAAGCTAAACGTAAGGATTTTATTGTGATTAAGTTTGACTCAGCCTCGTATTCATACACGGGAAGCGAATTACTGAGTGATATCACATTAGACATAGCGTCTGGTGCATTTCATTTCGTAACGGGTCCATCTGGGTCAGGCAAGACAACATTTTTGAAAATGTGTTATGGCGAGCTGCGACCGAACACAGGCGCAGTTCAAATCTTTGACCAAGACCTCGGACAGATGACTCGTGATGATATTGCCAGTATGCGTCGTAAAATCGGGGTTATCCATCAAGACTGCCAGTTTCTGGACCATTTAAACATTGTCGACAACATCGCGCTTCCCCTGTCCGTCTCTCAACAAATCAATCCAAACAGCGAAACACAACTCAAAGAGTTACTGGCTTGGGTTGGGTTGACAAATCGCGTCAATGCAATGCCACCCGAACTCTCTGGTGGGGAGCGCCAACGCGTCGCTTTGGCCCGTGCCGTGATCATGTCCCCCGATATTATCATTGCAGACGAACCAACAGGGAATGTCGACTGGGAGATGTCGCAGCGGTTGCTCAAACTACTGATCGAACTGAACAAGATGGGCAAAACGGTTTTGCTTGCCAGCCATGATCTCAGTCTTATCCGTCTTGCAAAGTCGCATGTGCAAGCACGCGTTTTGCGCATTTCTGACAAACGTATCCGAATTGCAGGAGCAGACCTATGATGAACTATATCTTTGGTCTTTTTGACGCGCTGATGACAACGCGCTTGTGGAGCCGTGACGCTCAACGCGACAGGGTTGTGCCTCCGACAGGGTATACAGCAACGTTGACGCTGTTCTCTTCTGCTGTCATGGCGTTTCTCTCAGTTTTTGCGCTGACACTTTCTATTTCCGCGGCGCGCTTATCCGTCTATTGGGGCGATGCTCTGGCCAATAGCTCAACCTTGCAAATCTCGGCCCGTGCGGATCAAATGGAAACGCAAGTGGCGCTCGCCCTTCAAATTCTCAAAACCACATCCGGGATCGAAGCAGCACGTGTTATCAGCTATGAAGAGCAGCAAAAATTGCTCGAGCCCTGGTTTGGACCAGCCGCTCCACTGCAAAGGCTCTCACTGCCCACACTTATCGACATTACCGAAGCCGCCTCGGGCTATAATGTTGAAAACTTGCGTTTGCGACTCGCTGCTGATGTGCCTGGAGCCATTTTGGATGATCATGCCCGCTGGCGGCGGCCCTTGGTACAGGCGGCCAATACACTGTGGGCGATTGGATTGTTTTGCGCCCTGCTGATCTTAAGTGCAAGCGGGGCCATGATCACTCTTGCGGCGCGCGCTTCTATGTCGGCCAATTCTCAAGTCATCGCAGTTTTGCGCATGATTGGAGCGCATGACAGTTATGTGGCTGCAGCCTTTGTGCAACGCTTCACCTTTCGGACGTTTATTGGCTCGCTTATTGGATGTGCGCTTGCTGCTCTGTTGCTGATTACATTCACAGACCCAACACAGCAGGCCGCAATCCTTACGGGCCTAGGACTTGAGGGACGGGATTGGTTGAGGCTCATTGTTATTCCCGTCCTCTTTACGGTGCTGGCTCTCCTTGCCACATATGCTGCGGCCCATCGCGTGCTAAAAGGGCTTTCTTAATGCAGCTGATACAATGGCTTCGGTCTCTCGTCTTTACGGTGCAAATATACGCCATGATGGTTCTCATGGGCGTTTTCTTTTTCCCATGGGCGCTCATCCATCGCCAAGGCGCGTATACGGGCGTGCGAACCTATTGCCGCTGGGTGCGCTGGACGGCCTCATGGATGGTTGGCCTCAAATCCGAAGTGCGCGGCCCTATCCCGCAAGAAGAAGTGCTGATTGCGGGAAAACATCAGAGCTTTTTTGATGTGATTTTAATTGTCAGCGTGGTGCCGCGCCCGAAATTTATCATGAAATCCTCGCTCCGCTGGGCGCCTGTTTTGGGACAATATGGTATGCGTATTGGATGCGTGCCTGTAAATCGCGGAAAACGTACAGAGGCGATTAAAAAAATGCTCGTCAATGTGCAATCAGGGACCGCACCCGCTG
>WTIQ01000395.1 GCA_011525185.1 Paracoccaceae bacterium
GGCCTATACGGCAGAGCTTTGGGCCCATGGAGGGGGACTTTTTGCAGGGCTTGCGCGCTTATCGGCGGCAGGCCTGCCTGTGCTGACTATACTACATGGTGCCTCCACAGCGGGTGGCGCTTATCAGCCAGGGCTTTCTGATTATGTTATCGGGGTCAAACACAACGGCATGGCCATGCTTGCAGGCTCTGCCCTTGTTCAGGCCGCGACAGGAGAAAAGGCACAAGATCATGACTTGGGTGGCGCTGAGATGCACGCCGAACTCACCGGTCTTGTCGATATATTGGCGGAGGATGACAGACACGCAATTGCTCTTGCACGTGATGTGGTGGCGGGGCTGCATTGGAATGAGGGCAACTTTCGCAGCGATCACAAGGCATACTCGCCACCGAGCTATAGCGAAGAGGAACTTATCGCAATTGTGCCTTGTGCCTATCAAAAGCCCTATGATGTGCGTGAGGTGATCGCGCGTCTTGTGGATGGCTCAGAGTTTTTGGAATTTAAACCGCGCTTCGGTGTCTCTACCATTTGTATCAAGGCCTATGTGATGGGGCATGCTGTAGGGATTATTGGCAATAATGGCCCTATTGATCCCCAAGGGGCAAATAAAGTCACACATTTCCTTCAAACGCTCGATCAATCGCAAACAGCGGCGATATTTCTCAACAATACCACGGGGTACATGGTGGGAACGGCCTCTGAGCGTGCTGGTATGATTAAACACGGGGCCAAGATGATTCAAACCGTGACGAATATGCGTGTGCCCAAATTATCCTTTTAC
Source organism: Paracoccaceae bacterium (assembly GCA_011525185.1). Lineage (GTDB taxonomy): Bacteria > Pseudomonadota > Alphaproteobacteria > Rhodobacterales > Rhodobacteraceae > LFER01. The sequence continues at coordinate 782 of WTIQ01000395.1, forward strand.
ATTGGGGCAAGCTTTGGAGCTGGGAATTACGGCATGTGCGGTCTCGCCTTTGGGCCAGACTTTCTTTTTACTTGGCCCAATGCCACAACGGGGGTCATGGGGGCAGAGCAGGCGGCGCAAACGATGGAGCAGGTGGCAAGACGTACCGCCGAGCGAAAAGGGGTGCCCGTGGATGCTCCGCGTTTGCAAGAGCAATCTAACAAACTCAAAGAGCATTTCGCACGCCAAGCCGACGCCTTTTACAGTTCGGGCCGTATGCTCGATCACGGCATGATCGATCCAAGAGACACAAGGCGCGTGATCGGCTTTTCCCTTGATACCTGCGCGGAGGCTAAAATGCGAGATCTACAGTCCAACGCCTTCGGGGTGTCACGGCCATGAGCGGAAATGGCGACCTTGGTAAAATCAAGACGCTTCTCATCGCTAACCGTGGTGAGATCGCCATGCGCATTACGCGCACCGCCCAGCGTCTTGGCATTAAGGTCATCGCGGTTTTTACGGATGTTGAACAGAATGCACCTTACGTAAGACTTGCCGACAAGGCTGTGAACATTGGGGCAGGGCCAGTTGCAGAGAGTTATCTGAATTCTGAGAAACTCGTTCAGACTGCGCTGAATTATGGCGCGGATGCTATTCATCCAGGCTATGGTTTTTTGTCAGAAAACGATGCCTTTGCCCAAGCCACACGCGATGCTGGTTTGACATTTATCGGACCCTCTTGCGAAGTTATTGCAAAGATGGGGGATAAGGCGCAGGCCAAATTAGTCGCTCAAGACGCAGGATTGCCAGTGCTGGAGGGATATGAAGGCCAAGATCAAAGCCTTGATGGGCTTATGCATGCAGCCTGCGCGCTTGGGTTTCCGATTATGATCAAAGCGGCGCATGGCGGCGGTGGGCGCGGCATGCGCATTGCGAACAGTAAAGAGACATTTGCCCAGCAGCTTCAGCTTGCACAACAAGAGGCACAACTTGGATTCGGCAATTCAGATGTCATTATGGAGCGGTATATTGAGACTGTGCGCCACGTCGAGGTGCAGATTTTTGCGGATCAATTCGGGAGTGTTGTTCATTTGGGGGAGCGAGATTGCTCGCTTCAACGTCGTCATCAAAAAGTAATAGAGGAAGCGCCTGTGTCTGGCCTCGCATTGGAGACATGCGAGGCGCTCCATACCTCGGCTGTGCAGCTGGCAACTGCGATTGGATACGAAGGGGCAGGGACGGTTGAATTTCTTGTCACTCAAGAGGGGAGCTACTATTTCTTAGAAATGAATACGCGTTTGCAGGTTGAACATCCTGTGAGCGAAGAAATTACGGGATTGGATTTTGTAGAATGGCAACTTAGCATCGCCGCGGGTCAACCCTTGCCATTGAGACAAGATGAAATAGCCCAAAACGGTCATGCGATTGAGGTGCGTCTCTGTGCAGAGGAGCCTGTTAAAGGATTTATGCCCTGCATTGGCCGCATCGAACACTTTGACGTGCCACAAAATATACGGGTTGAAAGCGGGATTCGGGCAGGCCAAGATGTCTCTCCTTTTTTCGACAATTTGCTCGCAAAATTGATTGCAACGGGAGAGACGCGCGATGAGGCAAGAGCGCGGATGGTTCATGCGCTAGAGCAGCTGGTTGTTATCGGTCTACCCACAAATCGCGCATTCCTTTTGTCCCTTTTAAAGAGTGAGGCGTTTGAAAGCGGCGCAGTTTCGACGGAGTTCATTGCACAATTTTTGTCTCAGCTCCCCAATATGAGAGTCCTCAGCCGCTCTGACATCGCGATTGGAGCCTATCTTCTTTATCGCGATTATATGCAAAAAGCGTTTCAGAAAAGCTTGCTCAGCGATCAGGCGCTGCTTGGTTGGAGTAGCTCTGGCAGCCTCATGCAGAGGTTCATATTCGAACAGGACGAAGCTGACGTCATTGTCGTCATTGAGAGTAAGGCAGGTCATATTAACGTCACCGTCGATCAAGATGTTTTTCAGCTCGAGGGTGAGGGCAAAATCCTTCGTCTCAATGGGAAACGGAGCGAGGTTAGCGGATATCAGTGCGGCGCTGATGGTATTGCAGTGTCTAAACCAGATGCCGATTTTAGTCTGTGCCTTAAGCCTCACGTTTCTCAAGGCGGGGGTGCGAGCAGCGAAAATTCTCTCTGCGCGCCTTTTCATGGGGCAGTCAAAGAAATTTGTGTGAATGTGGGTGATACTGTCAAAAAAGGGCAGGTGGCGATGATCTTAGAGGCCATGAAACTGCAACACGAATTGGTTTTGAGCAGGGATGGGCGCGTGGAAAAAATCCACGTTGAAGAAGGTCAAAATATGAGCATGGGCGCAGAGATGTTGACCCTTGCGCAAGACGGGTGAACATTGGGATTAACAAGAGAAGAAAGACATGCAGCAAGCTCAAGATTTCTTGGATGAAGTTGATAACCTCGCGGCTCTGATCGCGGATCGGCCCGAGGCAACCTACGATCTTACGACACAGTTCAAAGATTGGACGATCAATGATGTTATTGGCCATTTGCACATGTTTGATGTGGCTGCAATTAAAGCCTTGGAGAGCGATCAAGCTTTTGAGAATTTTTTTGCCCCTATAGTGGCGCGCCAAAAACAGGGAATGACCTTGCTAGAAACGCAATACCCATTTTTAGGCGATTTGAGGGGACAGGCGCTCGTGGCCACGTGGTACGAGACGGCCCAAAGGCTCGGCAAAGCGTTCGCTTCTGCGGACCCAAAGCAACGTTTGCGTTGGGCAGGTCCAAACATGAGCGCAAAATCCTGCATCACGGCACGACAAATGGAAACTTGGGCCCATGGGCATGAGGTGTTTGATTGTCTTGGCGTCACGCGAAAAGATGCGGATCGTATCAAAAATATATGTCATCTTGGCGTAGCCACATATTCTTGGACATTTCTCAACCGAAACATGGAGGTCCCCGATATGACACCTTACGTGACATTGACATCACCCTCGGGCGCTCTTTGGACTTGGAATGATACGAGTGATGTTTTTGTTGAGGGCGATGCCGTCGAATTTGCTCAGGTCGTTACGCAAGTGCGAAATGTAGAGGACACCTGCTTAAAAATTTCTGGCAAAGCGGCACATTTATGGATGAAATTTGCGCAGTGCTTTGCTGGCGACGCAAATTTGCCACCTGCCAAGGGGACACGGTTTAAAACGACATAAAATCTCTCTGATATGTAATCACGATAGGGCCACGCCGCATCCTTCCCAGAGGGGCGTAGGTCTCTTTTTTATAACGGGCTGCCCTAGGCCCAGTAG
>WTIQ01000314.1 GCA_011525185.1 Paracoccaceae bacterium
CCGCATACGCTGTCTAAATCTACACCCAATTGACGTGCCGCACTTAGAACGAATGTCCCCACATCAAAATGGCCCCGCTTGCCAGAAGGGGTGAAAACCACAAGTGCCTGTTCTGTCATCTCTCTCTTTCCCCAATGCGATATAAATGCATCTAATTTTTTATTTCTTTGAACGCCGCGCCACAAACGGCATTGCTTGTCGATTTACGGCATGCCTTGGATCATTCAAGCGCGCTGATGAAAAATGAATCCTAGGACGTTCAAGAGCACTTGCGCGGCAAGAATAGCGGTAGAGCCCGTTGGATCATAGTCAGGAGCCACTTCAACCAGATCAATTCCTATGATCTCATGGTGCTTTGATACCTCTTGGAGCATTTCAAGCACATCGTAATACAAAAAACCTCCGTGGCTGGGCGTGCCAGTTCCTGGCGCAATGGAGGGGCAAAAGGCATCAATATCAATGGTTACATAGAGTCTACTTTTCTCTGGAATACGCTCGGATAGCGTAACAGGGCCCAAGGCGCGCGCTTGTCGCACGGATAAAATATCTGAACCGCGGGCACGGGCATCCTCATACCCCTCTTTGGCAGTTGAGCTAACATTGCGGATACCGACTTGGGTTAACCCGGTCACATAGTCCTTTTCAGATGCGCGTCTCATGGGGTTCCCGTGCCCGTATCTCACGCCGTGGCGCTCATCCACAAAATCCAGATGCGCATCAATTTGCAAAATGTGAAAAGGCCCTTGATCGTCAAAGGCATTGATGCAGGGAATATTCACAGAATGATCCCCGCCAATGACAACAGGTAAGGCACCCGCAGCCAAAGCGGCGCGCACCCCTGTCTCAATATTGCTGTGGCTCTTTAATGTATCCGTGTGCACAATATCGGCGTCTCCCATGTCCACCATGCGCACTGAGCCCGGCAAGTAGATCGCATCATCTTCGTGGTCATAGGCACCAGCATGGCCAAAACTAAAAAGCGTTGAGGCTTCGCGCACAGCCCGCGGACCAAAGCGCGCGCCTGAGCGCCACTGAGTGCCCGCATCAAAAGGCGCACCCAAAATGGCCACATCGGCCTCGAGAGCTGACCAGTCTGCAACATAAGGACGCTTGGCAAACGTGGATATTCCTACGAAAGGAAGATCCAATCTGCCTGATTGATACCCGTGCTCCGCCATATCGCCCTCCTGTTCTATTTCAGGTGATATGTTGCGGCACTCGCTGAGAACTGCAAGTTGTTTTTTGGCCGCATATTTTTTCACACACTTTGCTGCGAGAGATGTTCAGCGCGACTAATTTCTTTCTGGTTTTGCTTTGCTCTTTCCTTTTCTCACAGCGCATGAGATAGGGAAGTGCCAAAGCGATCACTCTATAGGATATTGTAATGAAGATTCGTGAGGCTCTTACTTTTGACGATGTTTTATTGGTTCCAGGCGCCTCGGATGTCTTGCCAACCACAGCCGATACACGCACCTATGTCACCAAATCCATTTCTCTAAATATTCCTCTCTTAAGTTCTGCGATGGATACCGTGACCGAGAGTAAAATGGCGATCACCATGGCGCAAGCGGGTGGTATGGGCGTTATTCACCGCAATCTTGATGTGGCCGCACAGGCCCGTGAGGTGCGGCGCGTCAAGCGATTTGAAAGCGGCATTGTCTATAATCCAATTACTTTGACGCCAGATCAGACACTTGCTGACGCTATCGCCTTGCAGGAGCGGTACAATGTGACGGGGTTTCCTGTTGTTGATGAGAATGAACGCGTTGTAGGGATTGTCACAAATCGGGATATGCGTTTTGCAACAGATGAAAAAACGCCTGTACGGGTGATGATGACAACCGATGATCTTGCCGTCTTAGAAGAGCCAGCCGACCGCCAAGAGGCCATCAGCCTTATGAAAGCGCGACGCATTGAAAAGCTTTTAGTGACGAACAGTGACGGAAAGCTCACAGGGCTTTTGACTCTAAAGGACACCGAACAGGCGGTTCTCAATCCTACGGCCTGCAAAGATGAACTCGGTCGATTGCGCGTGGCCGCTGCCTCTACGGTTGGCGATGCAGGTTTTGAGCGCAGCGAAGCGCTCATCGATGCGGGGGTCGATATTGTGGTGATTGATACCGCACATGGTCATTCGGAGGGCGTTTCGCTAGCCGTTGAACGGATCAAACGGCTCTCAAACTCCATTCAAGTCATTGCGGGCAACGTAGCGACCGCAGAAGCGACGAAAGCCTTGATCGGAGCGGGGGCGGATGCCGTGAAAGTGGGGATTGGACCTGGCTCGATTTGCACAACGCGCATGGTTGCAGGGGTCGGTGTGCCGCAGCTCTCGGCCATTATGGAATGTGCGTCGGGCGCTGGCGACATCCCCATAATTGCCGATGGAGGGATCAAATATTCAGGAGATTTTGCCAAAGCAATCGCCGCAGGTGCGTCTTGCGCGATGGTAGGCAGCATGATTGCTGGAACAGATGAAAGTCCTGGCGAAGTCATCCTCTACCAAGGTCGCTCGTTCAAATCCTATCGCGGGATGGGATCGATGGGCGCAATGGCTCGGGGATCTGCGGATCGCTATTTTCAAAAAGATGTGGCCAATGACAAGCTCGTGCCTGAAGGGATCGAAGGGCAGGTGCCTTATAAAGGATCCGCCTCTACGGTGCTGCATCAGATGGTTGGCGGGTTAAGGGCCGCAATGGGCTACACGGGGTGCGCTACAATTGATGAGATGCGCAAAAATTGTGAATTTGTGAAAATCACAGGGGCTGGATTAAAAGAGAGCCATGTGCATGACGTTCAAATCACCCGCGAAAGCCCGAATTATCGCGGAATTTAACCTATGACCCCTGCCGCGCGTGTTCAGGGGGCGATAGAGGTCTTTGACCGTTTGCTTGCAAAAGGCGAAATGGTCGATGTCGTACTACGTGGTTGGGCAAAAGAAAATCGCTACGCAGGGTCAAAGGACCGTCTCGCCATCGCTGACATGGTGTATGATGCTTTACGTAAACGCAAAAGCCTTTCTGTCAGAGGGGGAGGGCTAAGCGGTCGCCAAGTGCTCTATGCGCTTTTGTTGCATCATAATATCGATCCAGAGAGTATCTATACAGGTCAGAAATATGCTCCAGATATCTGGAGCGAAGCAGAACGTAGTACCATGGGAGAGCCAAATGGCGACGCGCTTTACGACCTGCCAGATTGGCTGGTGCCAATGTGGAGACGTGAGTTGGGTGAAGAAAGTCTCTCACTCGCACAAACCCTCACGGCGCGAGCTCCTGTCTTTCTTCGTACAAATTTACTTCAAGTAACGCGTGATAAATTATGCACAAGACTTGAAAAAGAAGGAATTATTTCCCAAAATCATATAAATGTAAGTACAGCACTAGTGGTAAAAGACGGAGACCGTCAAATTCGACATTCTATGGCCTACCAACATGGCAACTGCGAACTTCAAGATGCCTCCAGTCAAGCCAGTGTTGCGGATCTCCCTGATACTGTACAAGGTCCGATATTGGATTTTTGTGCTGGAGCAGGCGGAAAAAGTCTGGCCCTTGCCGCGCACTATAAAAGCGCAATTGACGCGCATGACGGTTTACCGCATCGAATGGCAGCAATTCCTGCCCGTGCAAAGCGGGCAGGGGCTGAAATTCACATTAAAGAGGCGTCTGATCTCAAAGAGAAACATTACGGGCTGGTTTTTTGTGATATGCCATGTTCAGGAAGTGGCACTTGGCGACGTGATCCTTTGGGAAAATGGACGCTTGAGGCCAAACAATTTGAGTCACTTTTGAAACTACAAGCGTCGATCCTAGAAAATGCGGTCGCCTATGTGAGGTCAGGCGGATATCTCGTCTATGCAACTTGCTCGGTTCTCAAGTCAGAGAATGCCGATCAAATACATCGTTTTTTGTCGTTACATTCAGGCTGGAGCGCGCAAAAGATGAAACAATTCTGGCCAGATCAAGACGGTGATGGCTTCTTTTATTGTCAGCTCCATAAGCAAATGTGACACTAGGCAATTTTGACGTGTTTTTGAA
>WTIQ01000368.1 GCA_011525185.1 Paracoccaceae bacterium
GAAGATGCCCGTTTGCATACGGCGGTCCATCATGAAGCGTAAAGGGCGTGCGGCCCGTCTTTGTCCTCAGCGCGTCATAAATGCCAATTTTAGACCACCGCTCTAGCCACTGGGGTTCCCGCTTGGGCAATCCTGCCCGCATTGGGAAATCTGTTTTGGGAAGATTAAGGGTGTCTTTATAATCGGGTGTCTCGGCGCACATTGCCTTTTATCCTTGGTTTTTTATCAGGCCTTCAACGAAGTATTGCGTTTGATTTTCAAAGTGAAAAACCATCTCTCCAACACAGGTCAGGCGGTTTATAGAGAGCGTAAAGCCATTGGTCCAGAGTGATCATAGGCTTTAAACCGCACTTTGTTTATAACGGATGAGGTCTTAGCCTGCTTGCCTGTCGGCTTGGATTAGACGATCGTGCCGTTTTGCGCAAAATATCCAGTCAAATCACTGCGAATTGATCCGTGTTGGCTGTGACAAATACCCTCTATAAAAGTTTCTAACTCTCCCAGGTGGGTCCGCATGAGCAAATGTTTCACAGGGCCGATAGAAGCCGCACGCATCGAGAGCGAATTCAGTCCAATGGCGGATAATGCCATCGCTTCGAGCGGTTTTCCTGCATCCTCACCGCAATAGGAGAGTTTTGTGTTGTTCTCATCGCATCGTTTTACGATGTGGCTCAGAAATCTCATATAACTGGTATTCAAAATGTCATAGCGTTTGCGCACCATTTCATTTTCGCGGTCTGCCGCAAAAAAGAACTGCTTGAGATCATTTCCTCCGATAGAGAGGAAATCCACGTCTTGGAAAAACTGATCTGGAGCGTAGGCCAAAGCAGGGGTCTCGAGCATTGCGCCAATCTTGATGTCTTCTGGGATTTTGTGACCCAATTGTCTTTCTTGTTGAAGCACTTTTTCAAATTCGCCCCGCGCCTCATAAAACTCAGATGGCACCGTAATAAAGGGAAACATGATTGCAATGGGTCTACCAGCCGCCCCGCGCAGGAGCGCTTGCAACTGCATCCGTAAAATACCCCGCTTGTCCAGCCCCACACGGATCGCACGCCACCCGAGGGCGGGGTTTGGTTCGCTGACATGGTTCATATAAGGCAGGACTTTGTCCGAGCCGATATCTAATGTGAGAAATACAACGGAAAGCCCGTCAGCCGCATCCATAACCCGGCTATAGGTCTCGCTCAGTTCGGCGCGGCGTGGCATTTTCTGGCTGGCTAAAAATTGCAATTCAGTACGAAATAAGCCTACACCTTCGGCCCCAGACCCCTTCAAGTTGGGTAAATCCACCATCAATCCCGCGTTCATGAGAATTTCAATCTTGCGATTACACTGGGAAATGGCCTTTTTATCGCGCAGTGCTGCATAGCGTTTTTGCGCCTGCGTGGCCATTGCCATTCTGTCTTGAAAGGCTTGCGCAACACTTTCATCTGGGCGCAGATGAACCAACTCTTGTTCGGCATCAACTAAAATGGGATCCCCGTTGAGAGCTTCGGTTGTAATATTGTCGACATGGATCAAAAGCGGAATGCCAATCGCGCGCGCGATGATTGTCGCGTGGGATCCAACAGAGCCTTCTTCAAGGATAATTCCGTTTAATTTTCGTCCATAATCCAAAAGCTCGGCTGGTCCAATAGAAGAGGCCACAAGGATAGGCTTTTGTGGCATTTCCGAGGTCTGGTAGTCACCTTGGCCTGTCAATAACCGCAACAATCTATTGGACATATCATCAAGGTCATGAAGCCGTTCGCGCAAATACGCGTCAGGCGCTTTGGCAAGACGCGCGCGGGCAACAGATTGTTGCTTTTCCACCGCGGCCTCTGCAGAGAGACCCTTTTCGATATCGCTTTCAATCCGTTTGATCCAACCTTGCGAATTCACAAACATGGCATAGGCTTCGAGCACATCAAGGGTTTCTCCCGAGACCCTCCCATGACGTTTGAGTAACCCTTTTGCGTATGTGCGCAATTCGTTGAGCGCATTATGCAGTCGCTCTTTTTCCTGCTCTGGTTCATCACTTACAAGATTGGTCAAAACCACCCGTGGTTCATGGAGCCAAACCTGTCCCGACGCAAAGCCTTCCTGCGCTGTTGTCCCTTTGAAAACGGCCGCTTCTTGGTGGGGGGCTTTAAGGGCTTCACCCTCACCGATAAAGGCGCCCAACTCGCTCATTTCGGCCAAAACCATCGCAACGACTTCTACCCCGTAAATCTCGTCTGCGGTGAATTTTCGTTTTTCTTTGGACTGCACGACCAAAACACCCAGCCCCTGGCCGAGCCGCTGGATTGGGACACCCAAAAAGGACGAGTAAATCTCTTCACCCGTTTCAGGCATATATCGAAAGCCTTTTTCTTTGGGGGCATCTGCTGCATTGATCACGCTTCCACGTTCTGCCACACGCCCGACGAGACCTTCCCCCATGCGCAAGCGTGTCTTATGGACCGCTTCAGCGTTTAGGCCCTCACTCGCACATAGTTCTAAGGTGATCGTGTCGCGAAACAGATATATCGAACAGACCTCGCAATTCATACTGTCTGCGATGATGCGGGTGATCTCGTTTAGACGTGTCTGACCTGCTCTGTCGTCGGCCATCGTGTCTCTAAGGCGACCAAGGAGCTTTCTGCTCTCGCTTTGGGCTGTTTCAGCCATAGGACACGCCCTTTCGTTTAGGCGGTCGCTTCCAGTGCAAAGGCATCATGAAGCGCTTGTACCGCCAATTCGGTGTATTTTCGGTCAATAAGCACCGAAATTTTTATCTCAGATGTTGCAATCACTTTGATGTTAATACCTTCTTGTGAAAGTGTATTAAACATTTTTGCCGCAACGCCTGATTGGCTTCGCATACCGATACCAACAGCCGAGATTTTGGCGACTTCTGTGTCTGCAATCAAGGCCTCAAAGTTCAAAGACTGGTGTTCTTTTGACGCATTTAGGGCTTCCTCAGCGCGTTTGACCTGTTCGGTGGGACATGAAAACGTCATGTCTGTTCGCCCATTATCGGAGATGTTTTGGATAATCATGTCCACGTTGATACCTGCGTCAGATAACGTTCCAAAGATCGCAGCGGCCATACCTGGACGATCTGCAATCGAAGTTAGGGTCATTTTTGCTTCATCACGCGAAAACGCGATGCCTGAAACAACATTTGACTCCATAATTTCCTCCTCATCGCAGACCAAAGTTCCTGCGTTATCTGACATGTCTTCAAAGCTGCTTAAGACGCGAAGCTTTACCTTGTAGCGCATTGCAAGTTCGACAGATCTTGTTTGCAACACTTTTGCCCCTAAGGAGGCGAGCTCTAACATTTCCTCAAAAGAAATTTTTTCGAGTTTTCGCGCTTTTGGCGCCACACGGGGATCGGTTGTGTAAACGCCATCTACATCGGTGTAAATGTCGCAACGCTCCGCATCAAAAGCCGCAGCAAAGGCGACGGCTGTTGTATCGCTGCCGCCACGGCCGAGCGTGGTAATTCGACCCTCTGGACTGATACCCTGAAAGCCAGCGACCACCGCTACTTGCATTCCGGCTGCAAATTTCGCCATGATGTTGTCGTTTTGGATTTCTTCGATAGGAGCGGCTGAATGCGCTGATGTGGTTTGCACTGGAACTTGCCAGCCTTGCCAACTGCGGGCGGGGATGTCCATTTCTTGCAAGGTCAAGGCCATCAACCCAGCGGTTACATTTTCACCTGATGACACCACAGCATCATATTCGCGAGCATCAAAAAGGGGCGAGGTTTCGTTTACCCAGCCAACCAATTCGTTTGTTTTGCCCGACATGGCGGAGACAATGACAATCACATTGAATCCGTTTTCAACTTCGGCACGCACCTTTTGTGCGGCGTTTTTGATCCGAGCAAGATCCGCAACAGAGGTTCCGCCAAATTTCATGACCAAGATAGGCATTTTTATTCCTCGAAATTTCGCAACGGGGTTTAGGTGCTCCCTGTTTCGTTGACAAGCCAAATGCGCACAGAAACACCTAAACTGGTTAGAAAATGCGCTCTTTACTCG
>WTIQ01000005.1 GCA_011525185.1 Paracoccaceae bacterium
GGTAGCTGAACGCGAGCTCCGCACCTGCCTCTGCGAGCGCTTTTGCAATCCCCCAAGCGATGGAGCGCTCATTTGCAACCCCCATAACGACGCCTTTTTTACCTTTAAGTACAGACATTTATCCACCCTTATTCATCTAAAAATGAATTATTCCTTATATTTAGAAAGGATCATAGACCCGTTTGTGCCGCCAAAGCCAAAACTGTTTGTCATCACACTGTCGAGACCTGCATTTTCCACGAGCGATGTTGCGATCTCGGAGGGAACAAGGGCTGGATCCAGAGTTTCGACATTAATGGAGGGGCAGATAAAGTCATGTTCCAGCATCAGCAAACAATAGATGGCTTCTTGTGCACCAGTCGCTCCTTGGCTGTGGCCGGTCATCGATTTGGTCGAGCTGACAGGCGGTGTTGTGCCTTGCCCAAATACCCTACGGACCGCTTCGATTTCTCCGATGTCGCCAACGGGTGTAGAAGTGCCATGGGCGTTGATATAGCTCACCGAGCGGTCTTTGCTGAGGCCTTCAAGCGCGATCCGCATCGCGCGCTCTCCTCCTTCTCCTGAAGGGGCTACCATATCGTGGCCATCAGAGGTTGCGCCATAGCCTGTGACTTCGGCGTAAATCTTGGCACCGCGGGCCTTGGCATGCTCTAGCTCTTCAAGCACGACAATTCCGCCCCCACCGCCAATGACAAATCCATCACGGTTTGCGTCAAAGGCGCGTGAGGCTTTTTGCGGCGTATCGTTATATTTGCTCGACATCGCGCCCATGGCGTCAAAAAGACAGGACAGAGTCCAGTCCAGTTCTTCGCCGCCGCCCGCAAACATGAGGTCTTGTTTGTCGAGCATAATCTGCTCTGCCGCATTTCCAATACAATGCAGAGAGGTCGAGCAGGCTGAGGTGATCGAGTAATTGATCCCTTTGATCTTATACGCGGTGGCAAGGTTTGCCGAGATCGTGGATGACATACATTTTGGAACGGCAAAGGGGCCAATACGTTTGGGCGCTCCTGATTTAAGCACCGTTTGATGGGCTAGAAGCATTGCACTGGTCGATGGGCCGCCCGATCCTGCAACAAGTCCTGTTTTGGGATTGGATATATCGCTCTCGCTCAAGCCCGCGTCTTTGATCGCCTGTTCCATTGCAATATAGGCATAGGCGGCTCCTGGCCCCATAAACCTTAATGTTCTTTTATCAATGAAATCAGAAGGATTGAGGTCTACTTGCCCCGCGATTTGACTGCGAAAGCCATGTTCTTTCATATCTTCATTGGCTGTAATACCAGAAAACCCAGATTTCAGGCTGGCTAAGACCTCTGTGGCATTATTACCAATAGAGGAGACGACCCCAAGGCCCGTGACAACGACTCTGCGCATTGCGTTTCCTTTAGTTCTCTGCGCCGCGTCAGCTTTCTGACAGCGCAACTTTCATATCTTTAACCTGATAGATGATTTCGCCATCGGCTTCGACACGCCCATCAGCGACACCCATTGTAAGGCGTCGTGTTTGGATCGCTTTGGTGAAATCAACAAAATATTTTAGCATTTTGCGGTCTGGTCGCACCATACCAGTCAGTTTGACTTCGCCCACTCCAAGCGCATAACCGCGACCGGGCCAGTCTCTCCAGCCAAGGTTAAAGCCCGTCAACTGCCACAAACCGTCCAAGCCTAAGCACCCAGGCATGATCGGGTTGCCGGGGAAATGACAGTCAAAAAACCAAAGATCGGGTGAAATATCAAATTCTGCCACCACGTGACCTTTACCATGCGCACCACCATCTTCGCTGATCTCAGTAATGCGGTCCATCATAAGCATGGGCGGTTCGGGCAATTGCGCATTGCCAGGTCCAAACAGCTCTCCACGTGCACATTTCAAAAGGTCGGATTTGTCAAAGCTGCTTGGATATTTCCCCATCTTAATCCCTATGTCTCGTATTTCTACTTTACCTTAACATTGCACTCTAGACGCTTGCAAGGCATAGCGCACACTTGCAAAGGTTTAAGAAAGCCATTTTATGGAACGAGTTTTTGACTTTTAACAGAAAATTCTCGTATAGATACGAAGAAACCATAGAAAGAGTCGTGATGTCGGGTATCGAGACACGAGTGGACAAATGGCTGGCGTCGGCGGGATTGCGTCCAACGAAGCAACGCACAGCACTTGCGCAGGTTTTGATCGGAGATGGGAACCACCGTCACGTCACGGCCGAAAGCCTGTTTGAGAGAGTCGGGGCAACGGGTGAGCGTGTCTCGCTTGCAACGGTTTACAACACCCTTCGGGCGTTTTGCCGTGTTGGCCTGCTGCAAGAGGTTACGGTGGACGGAACCAAAAGCTACTTTGACACGAACACGCATGATCACCCACATTTTTATTGGGAAGACACTCAAGAGCTGACCGATGCACCCGCAGACCAGCTCAAGATCGTGCGTTTGCCAGAGGCGCCAGAGGGGGCAGAGATTGGTTCAGTTGACGTGGTGATCAGACTGCGTCGCAAATTTACCTAAATCTTTATGCGCGCAATCGGCTACAAGAGTTTTGGCGCAGCCTCTGACGTACTGGAGACCGTGGAGCTGCCCGATCCCGTCGCGGGGCACGGCGAGGTGGTGGTCGATTTGGTTTACTCAGGTGTCAACCCGTCTGATGTGAAATCAAGAGCGGGACGCAAAGGCGGACCAAGCGTGCCAGAGCATGATTTTGTTATCCCGCATTCAGACGGCGCTGGTGTGATAAGCGCCGTGGGCGAGGGCGTGGATCCCTCCCGTCTTGGCGAGAGGGTTTGGATTTGGAATGGGCAGTGGAAGCGAGCCTATGGCACAATGGCGCAAAAGATTGCGCTGCCAAGCGCTCAGGCTGTTTACCTTCCAGATCACATCTCATTTGAGCAGGGAGCTGCCTTGGGCATCCCAGGTTTAACGGCTGCACATTGTGTGATGGGTGGTGGCGATTTGGCGGGCAAGTCGGTGTTGGTCTGTGGGGGAGCGGGTGCTGTAGGTCACATTGCCGTGCAGCTTGCCAAATGGGCAGATGCGCATGTCGTTGCAACAGCATCAGAGAAAAACCGTGATAAGGTCAAAGCTGCGGGAGCAGATCACGTTCTTGAATATATGTCCCCTTCGCTGTCGCATGACATTCTAAGTCGATATCCCCAAGGGATTGATCGTGCCGTTGAATTAGAGTTTGGCGTTAACGTTGATCTCTTGGCAGAGGTGATGCGCCCGATGGGCACAATCGCTGCCTATGGCTCGGCTCTCGATTTGACGCCGACGCTGCCTTTTTTCCAGTATCTCTTTAAAGCTCTGACCATTGATATTACGCTCGTTTACTTGCTAGAAATAGAGGCGCGGCAAGCGGCAATTGATGTCTTGCATCAAGCGAGCCAAGAGGGCGCTTTAACCATCGCCATTGATAAAATCTATGAATTTGAAGACTGCGCACAGGCCCATGAAGATATTCAAAACGGTGGGCGTACGGGCGTTAGTTTGATCAAGATTTAGAGCCAGTTGCACAAAATTCTGGACCTCTTGTCTTGTTGTAAGGACACGCGAGATAATTAAGACCAGTTATGGATAACGCAGGGCTACCGCATTGTTTTCAAGAGATATTCAGAGTTTACCCCACGTGAGCACCAATGTGTCCGTCGTGGAGCGGGGCACACATGCTGAAAGGCAAAAGACCCCTGCACAACGCCGTTTCCATTCAGAAATAAGGCCCGCGGCAGCGTGGGTAGGCGCGCACGTGCGTTAACAGAGCTTTTGAGAATTCCCCGCGATGTCCAAATATTGCAATCCGTTGAAACAGTGAACGCGCCTGCCGATGGGGCAGGCAGGCGCGGGCCGGTGGGGCCGTTATGGCGGTGTTTTGGCTATTTTGTCTATTATGCAGAGATCTAAAGCCCATGTTAAAAGCACCACTCAGGCAGCGTCTCAATCGACATGGCGACCCCGACAGGATTCGAACCTGTAACCTGCCCCTTAGGAGGGGGCTGCTCTATC
>WTIQ01000236.1 GCA_011525185.1 Paracoccaceae bacterium
GATCTATTCAGCGCATGCCCAATCGACGGCGCGCTCTCAGCCAGCAGTTTTGTATACGGGTGCCTTGGTTTCGAAAAAATTTTATCAGCAGGCCCCATTTCTACAACCGATCCAAAATACAGTACCGCCACGCGATCACTTATAGTCTCTATCACCGAAAGATCGTGACTGATAAATAGGTAAGTCAAATTGTATTTTTCGCGCAGATCAGAGAGTAAATTCAGGATTTGCGCTTGTACGGAGACATCCAATGCTGAAACGGGTTCATCAAGAATTATAACCTTAGCACTGGCCGCTAACGCCCGAGCAATCCCAATGCGTTGAGCTTGCCCTCCTGAAAACTCATGTGGGTATCGATCGAGAAATTCATGCTTGAGATGCACGGCTGCAAAAATCTCACTTATTTTTTCTTCTCGTGCTTTATATGGAAGTTTCTTGAGATGCTTCAGTGGCGCATGCATGATTTGCCGAATGGTTTTTCTGGGGTTTAAACTGCTTATCGGGTCCTGAAATACATATTGGATGTCATGACCAATGTGGGAGCTTTTAAGCCTGTTGAGTGGCTTTCCAAATATCTCAATCTCACCGCCAGTTGGCTGCAACAGTCCCACCAACATTTTAGCTAATGTGGACTTCCCACAGCCCGACTCCCCGACTATTCCAAGTGTTTCACCTTGGGGCACGACCATAGAAATATTATCAACAGCTGTTATCAGCTTGCGTGTCCTGCCAAATAGTCGCTTCCCAACTGGAAACGATTTGGACAAATTTTTAAGCTCTACTGCGGTTGTCATGACGTCATTTCCAGATTTGCATGCTCGAGTGCAATGCAACGCACGTGAGTATCTTTAGCTGTGGCTATCAAGTTGATCTCGGTGCTTCGACAGGCCTTTGACGCACTCTTGCATCGAGGAGCAAATGCGCATCCCGAGGGAATCTTATCCAAAGACGGGGGCAAGCCAGGAATCGTTTCCAAGCTCTTTTGTCCAGCACTTCCTTTTGGCACGCAAGCCATCAAACGAGACGTGTATGGATGCAATGGATTTTTTAGTATCGTTTCTGTCGCACCCTCCTCCACAATCTCGCCTGCGTACATGACTGCCACACGATCGCATAATTGTGACACGACGCCAAAATCATGCGTAATAAACAAGATCGAGAGTCCCCGCTCCCGTCTCAGGTCATCAAGCAAATTCAAAATTTGAGACTGTACTGTCACATCCAAGGCAGTCGTAGGCTCATCAGCTATGATGAGTTCTGGATCATTAACGAGCGCCATTGCGATACACACGCGCTGACGCATACCTCCCGATAGCTCATGAGGATATGCGTTCAACCTTTCCTCAGCATTTGGTATTTGCACATTTTGTAACAAATTCAATGCACGTGCTCGGGCGCCTTCTCTCGATATTGATTGATGCACCTGAATAGCTTCGATCAATTGTTGACCTATCGTGTAAAGTGGATGCAGCGTGGAAAGAGGATCTTGAAAAATGTATGAAATTCGATTGCCTCTCAGCTTGCGTAACACGTCATATGGGGCCTGAACCAAATCATAATCTTTGAAGTAAACAGAACCACCCGTTATGACGCCCGGCGGTGAAGCAACCAATCCCATGATGCTTAATGCCGTGACAGACTTCCCTGATCCACTTTCACCTATTAATCCTAAGCATTCGCCTTGCTTGATCGATAAATCAACGCCTCTTACGGCGTCGTAAGTTCGGTCTTTTACTTGAAATTCAGTTTTCAACCCTCTGATTTGCAACAAGTAATTTTCTTTATTTATCTGGTTTGTCTTTGAAGCTACAACCTTTGTCTTGGACATCGGGCGGCTCAACGCGCCGGATTTTAAACGCGGGTCTAGCGCATCTCTAATGCCATCACCCAAAAGATTTATCGACACAACAATGACCAAAATCATAAGTCCCGGAATTATTGATGTATGAGGATTGGTAATCAGAGCCGCACGGGCCTCCCCTAACATTGACCCTAAGTCTGCTCTGTGCGGCTGCGATCCCAAGCCCAAAAAACTTAAGCCCGCTGTCTCCAAAATCATCCAGCCAACGGTTGTTGACATAGCGATCACAATCACTGGAATGACAGTGGGCAGCACTTCGGTTAAGATAATGCGCACATTTGACATTCCAGATAACTTGGCGGCATCAACAAACTCACGGTGCACGATCCCGACCGTTACCCCACGAATATTGCGCGCAAAAAAAGGGATGTTGACGACTGCAACGGCAATTAAAGCATTCATGAGTCCAGGTCCGAGCGCTGCAACGATTGCCAAAGCCAGCAAAATGTATGGAAACGCCATTAACATATCCACACCGCGCATTAAAATATTATCGGTGTTTCCGCCATAGTAGCCAGCAAGTATTCCAATGGCAGCTCCGCAAACCGCCGCAATCACTGCGGCCAAAAATCCCACTGCGAGTGATAGCCTCGTCCCCCACAATAGACGACTGAACAGATCGCGCCCCAAATGATCTGTCCCCAGTATCGCGTTTGAAGAAAACGGCATGTTGAACCGTTCTGCGGTATTCGTAATGTCTGGGTCAGACAAATTTAAAAAGGGGGTCAAAAGTGAGAGAAGGATGACAAAGCTCAATACAAATAATCCAACGATCGCCAAACGATTACGCGCTAACAAAGATAGGAAGGCCATCATGTTTTTATCCGCGGGTCTAATAGACTTTGAGCGATGTCCACCAAGATATTAAAGAGGACGTAACAGGCAGCAACAAAAACAACACCGCCCTGCACCAGTAAAATATCCCGTTTAAGGATCGCATCCACCAACATTCGACCAATTCCAGGCCACTGAAAAACCATTTCTATATAAACCGCACCCGATAACACAAAACCCGCCTGAATACCCAACACCGGAATAATGCTGACCATAGCGGCACGCAGTGCATGGCGCCAAACCACTGAGCGCTCAGGGACCCCTTTTGCTCTGGCAGTCCGCACAAAATCTTGTCTCAGCACTTCCAACATCGCAGAGCGAGACAGCCGCGCGATCACACCTGTAGCGACAATAGCCAATGCAAAGGCAGGCATGGCGAGATGGTCTAGTAATGCAAAAAAATCGCGTGCGCCATATATGGGCCACATGCCCGAAACTGGAAACCAACGTAGATTTACAGAAAAAATCAAGATCATCATCATGCCGAGAAAAAAGGAGGGTATCGATATTCCCACCAACACAGCAAACGTGATCGCTTTATCCCAAAAGCTATATTGTCTGGAGGCCGAAATCACACCAGCAATAATCCCTAAAAAAGCGCATAAAATAAAGGAGGTTCCAGCAAGAACGAGTGTGGCGTTAAATCGTTCGAGAACCTCATCTAAAACGTCACGGTTGAGTGCGAAGCTTCTGCCGAAGTCACCCTGTAAGATATTCCCCAACCAGATCACATACCTTTGCAGGAGAGGCTTATCTAAGCCAAGATCTCTATTCAGTTTTTCAACATTTTCTGGTGTAGCATAAGAGCCAAGAATTGCTGTTGCGGGATCTCCAGGGATCATTGCCATTATGAGAAAGACGATGACAGATATCCCAAGGAGCACAGGTATCGCCGAAATAAGGCGCTTGAATATATATCCCGTCATGCCGCCTGCCTTTGGTGAAGTAGCCGCAAATCAGCGGCTACTTCTTTCTTATTACTTTTTGACGACGTCATCCAGTAGGAGGAAAAATGACGGCTGTAGTGAAAACTCCGCCACGCGGTCAGATGTGACAGCATTTTGTTTCCAGTTTGCAACGAATACCCATGGCGCATCTTCTTGAACAATTACCTGCATTTCTTGGTACAAACGCGCTCGTTCAGCTTGATCAGTGGATCGACGAGCAGCTTCCAGTAATTCATCTACTTTTCGATTTGAATAATAACCCGAGTTGAAGCCACCTTGCTCAGGCCAGGCTGATGTACGTAGTGCAAGGAATGGTAG
>WTIQ01000341.1 GCA_011525185.1 Paracoccaceae bacterium
GGGTTAATTTCATCTGGAACCTTTACCCATGGCCATGTGGGGCCTGATGCAATCGACTATCTTCTTGATATCTGCGCCAAGGGTGCAAAATGCGCCTTATCTGTTAATAAAGAGCACTGGCAGTCGCGCGGTTTTGAGCAAAAATTTCACGATTTGCGGGCAAAAATCGACGAATTAGAGACAAGGTCAGTGCGTATATACCAAGAGACAGCCGCTGGCGATCATGTGAATGATCTGGCTTTGATCGTCACCTTTGTTAAACGGTAACGCAGTCACTCGGTTTCAATATCAAGTGAGGCTTTCATCTTATTGCTTAAAATATGCGCCGCATTTGGGAGGTCATTGTTTAAAACGCGCCGCTCTGCTGCGGCACAGCTGTGGTTTTCACTCAGCCATCTTTGAATCAATCTCTCTTTCAATGTGTCCATAGACACGGATAGATAAGCACTAAAATCCCAATACCGAGATAGATCACGCCAACCTTCTTGGTCTAGCAAGAGGTAATTGCCTTCAAAAACGAGTATCCGATCTCTGGATGTGATCTTAGTACCAATTGGCACAACACAATCACGACTTCGATCAAAGTGAGGGACAGTGGCATCTTCGCCGTTTGATAATCGCTCGATCATGTTTGTGAACCTAACAAGGTCGAATGTCTCAGGCGCACCCTTACGATCCAATGTCCCATTTTTTCGTAAAGTCGCATTGTCGAGATGAAAGCCATCCATGGGAACGAGCGCGGCTTTCTCGTTGTCCTGAAACATCTCAACCAAGCGCTCTGCAACCGTTGATTTGCCAGCCGCTGGCGGACCCGTGATGGCAATCATGACGCGCATCTTTGAGTTTAGCGCCTCAAGAACGGATGTCTTGATAAGTGTTGCAATATCGTCGATCGTCATGGTTTAAAGCTGCTCTCAAGTTGGGTCCTTTGCCCCCGTCATAAAGGCAACAGCATCTGACATCTCGTGATCTTTTGGATCGATCACAGTTAACCGTCTGCCCAAACGATGGATGTGAATGCGATCACAGACCTCAAAAACATGGGGCATGTTGTGACTAATAAGAATGATGGGCACGCCTTTGGCTTTCACATCTTGGATGAGGTTGAGCACTTTTCGGCTCTCTTTCACCCCAAGTGCTGCGGTAGGTTCATCAAGGATAATTAGTTTGGAGCCAAATGCAGCCGCCCTTGCGACTGCAACGCCTTGTCGTTGACCGCCTGACAGGGTTTCCACGGCTTGATTAATGTTTTGAATGGTCAAAAGCCCGAGCTCGCTTAGCTTTTGCCGTGCAAATGTCTCCATAGCCCGTCGGTCCAAGCGTCTGAGCCATTTGCCTTGCCATCCCTGCTTTCTGATCTCGCGTCCCATAAACATATTGTCAGCGATCGAAAGAGCTGGGGACATGGCGAGGGTTTGATACACGGTTTCAATACCCGCATCTCTTGCCGCGATCGGGGAGGTGAAAGAGACCTTTTGTCCCTCCAGCCATATCTCGCCGTCATCGGCTGAGAGTGCGCCTGAAATAGCTTTGATCAGGGTCGATTTACCCGCGCCATTGTCACCTATTACCCCCAAAATCTCGTCAGGCATTAGATCAAAGTCACAGTGATCAAGGGCCACGACCCGTCCAAACCGTTTGACCAAACCGCGTGCTTTAAGAATGGGTTCCATTACGCGGCCACCTTTCTGATCCATTGATCCACGGCAACGGCTGCAATAATCAAAACGCCGATGAGGAGATAGGTCCATTGTGCGTCCGCGCCAGCCAGGCGCAGCCCGAGGGTAAAGACGCCCACGATAAGCGCGCCAAAGAACGTTCCCACAATAGAGCCTCTACCCCCAAAGAGCGAGATGCCTCCAATCACCACAGCGGTAATGCTCTCTATGTTTAAGAGCTGCCCTGAGGTTGGCGAAACTGATCCGATACGACCAATCAGAGCCCATCCCGCAAATCCACAGATTAATCCTGCAACGGCATAGACTGAAATAAGCGTGCGCTTTACATTCACACCTGAGAGTTCTGCGGCTTCTGGATCATCCCCGACGGCATAGACATGACGCCCCCATGCCGTTGAACGCAGCGCATAGGCCAGAACGATGACCAAGATCACCATAAAGACAACACCATAGGTAAACACCGCTCCCCCAAGTTTGAATTTTGAGCCCATGAATTGCAAAAAAGGTGCTTGCGCGGCGATATCTTGGCTTCGGATTGTTTCATTTGCGGAATAAAGAAAATTAGCGGCAAGTACGATTTGCCACATCCCCAAAGTTACGATGAAAGGGGGGAGGCGCATGACTGCGACAAGCCAGCCATTCAGCGCCCCGATTAAGGTGCCCGCTGTTAGCCCTGCTGCAACGGCCAGTTCGACAGGCAGACCATAGCGAAATGTAAATTGACCCATAAATACGGAGGTTATGACCGCAATTGCACCAACTGATAAATCAATGCCTGCGGTCAAAATCACGAGGCTCTGAGCAGCGGCAACGATACCCACAATTTGGACTTGTTGCAAAATTAGCGTCAGCGCAAAAGGGGAAAAAAATTTTGATCCTAACAAGAGCCCAAAGACAACAATCGCAGCGATCAGAACAATCAGTGGCACAAGTGCGGGTGTTGTATGGAGCGCGTGATGAAATTGGGCGACGAAGCCTTTGTCGTGATGGTCAAATTCCGCCACGGTTGTGGCGGCGTCCTCAAGTCCATTTTCAAAATTTTGGGATGAGTTGCTCATGTCTTGTTTCTAAGTCCGCCGCTGACTTGATCACGTCTTAAGCGGGGCGGGATATCCCGCCCCCTTTTACCTTGCTTTTTCTAGGGGTTTAAATCAACCCCAGCAGAGGTTTGTGCCCTCTGTTGTGTCAATAGACTGAACCCCATCTACAGGCTGGTCTGTGACAAGAGAGACACCAGTGTCGAAAAAGTCTTTACCTGGTGTGTTGGCTGGCTTTGTTCCGTCCTTAGCCCAAGCTGCAATCGCTTCAATACCTTTTGAGGCCATAAGAAGCGGATATTGCTGAGAGGTGGCACCGATGACGCCATCCTTGACGTTCGCAACACCTGGGCAACCGCCATCCACAGAGACGATCAAGACATCGTTTTCACGGCCAATCGCCTTAAGCGCTTCATAAGCTCCCGCCGCGGCCGGTTCGTTGATTGTGTAAACCACATTGATCATAGGATCTTTGGCAAGCAGATTTTCCATGGCGCGGCGACCACCTCCTTCGTTACCGGCCGTTACGTCGTGCCCAACAATACGAGGATCATTTTCATCTCCCCATTTCTTTGGATCAGCGATATCGATACCAAAGCCTGTCATAAAGCCTTGGTCCCGCAAGACACCAACGGTTGGCTGACTCACCGCCAAATCAAGCATACCGATTTTTGCATTTGCAGCGTCAGCGCCAAGTGAGGCCGCAGCCCATTTGCCAATCAACTCCCCAGCAAGAAAATTGTCCGTGGCAAAGGTCATATCAGCGGCGTCGATTGGATTTAAAGGTGTGTCCAATGCAATTACAACCAATCCCGCCTCACGGGCCTGCTGGACCGCTGGAACGATCGAAGACGTGTCTGATGCTGTGAGCAAAATGCCCTTTGCGCCGTTAGCAATACATGTTTCGATAGCCGCCACTTGGGTTTCATGATCTCCATCAATCTTGCCAGCAAATGTGGAGAGGTTCACGCCCAGCTCTTCTGCTTTCGCAAGCGCACCTTCTTTCATTTTCACGAAGAAGGGATTTGTGTCTGTTTTAGTGATGAGGCACGCCCCTACAGCGTGCCCTCCTGCAAAACTGACCCCGGCTGATGCAACGAGGGCAGCGGCGGTTGCCGCGAATAGTTTTTTCATAATTATATCTCCCATTGGTCGAGGTGGGCTGTCTCTGTATCCCACCTTGAGATAAGAGCTTAATCGTGATTCGCATTTAAGGTCAATAATAAATAAATCACTATGATTT
>WTIQ01000328.1 GCA_011525185.1 Paracoccaceae bacterium
CATTAACACCAAGCTGCATCAGTCCAAGCGCTATCTCGGTGGTGCTTTTTTCGACCTCTGACCAGCTCCATGTCTGCCAGACGCCAAATTCCTTTTCACGAAATGCAGGTGCGTCGCGCAATTTTTTGGAATTGCGACGCAAGTAAGCTGGAATGGACTGCAACATGCCGTCCGCTTCTGTACCATTACCCAACGATGTATCCTCCCAGACGCGCGCCTTTTGTTGTACTCACGTCGCGCTTACAGGATGCTCACCTAACAAAGTTACGTAAAGATTGCACAATTCTTACGAATTCTTACAATGCACATTGTTTATAAGTTGTGAGTGAAGAAGACGCCAAATGACCGAAACTTTGCGCCTCTCTAAATCTGAAACTGCCCATGCAATGACCCTTGCAGGGCTAAACCTGATCCAACAAGCGCTCACCATCTATGATGAACATCTTCGTTTGGTGATTTGCAACCGTCGTTTTGCAGAAATGTTTGATTTGCCAGACAAGCTTACTTCTGCAGGAAGTAGTTTCGAAGAGACCATGTGGCACTTGGTTAAAGCTGGAGAATACGGTGAGATCAGCGATCCTGATGCCTTTGTGACCGCCCGTATCGAAACTGCAAAAGCGTTTCAACCCCATTACATGGAGAGACGACGCGCAAATGGGAAAATTATCAGCGTTGAGGGCACTCCATTGCCGCAAGGCGGCTGGGTCGCTGTTTATACAGACATTACGGATATAAAAGAACAAGAGGAGCTTTTGCGCCTGAAATCTCAAGAGCTAAGCGGCGAGTTAGGAAAACGCGCAGCCGAACTTACGGCCAAAAATCGCGAACTTGCTGCTATCAATGCTGCTTTGGAGGAAGCCAAGCGGGAGCTCACCGAGATAGAAGCACGCACGCGACAGACAACCGAAATGATCCCTGCTCATATAGCGCATGTGGACAATGACCTGCGGTACAGTTTTTCAAATGGAAAACTCAATGAGATCATGCCAGGGCGCACATCAAAGATCATCGGCAGACGAGTCTCAGAAACTCTAGGCGCCCAAACCTATGCTCATGTCGAACGGCTATTGCTCAAGGCTTTGGACGGAGAAGCAAGCACCTTTGAATTTGATGATGAAATTAGCTCGCGACGTATTCGCGTCTCACTCACGCCTGACACACGGGAAGGAAAGGTCTTGGGGGCTTATATTTTGTCCACCGATGTGACCGAAGAAACCCAAGCCCGCACCGCATTGCAACAGGCCAGCCGGCGTCAAATGGCAGCTCAGCTCACAAGCGGTCTTGCCCATGATTTTTCCAACCTTTTGACAATTATACTTGGCGCACATAGCCGTTTGGCTCGTCATAGTACCCCGTCAAAAGAAAAAGACGCCGCATTGCGCGCAATCAAAGAAAGCGCCGAGCGTGGGGGCACGCTGTTAAACACCATTGCAGAGATGACCAACGAACGTGACCTCCGTCTTGAACCTGTCGAAGCGGCCACGTTTCTGGAAAAAATTGACATTCTCGCGCAGTCAACCCTCTCTGATACCGTGAATTTTTCGGTCCGAAACAAACTTCCCCAGTCTTGGTATATGCTCGATGAGGGTCACCTTCAGGATGCGATCCTCAATTTAATCTTAAACTCAAAAGATGCGCTCGGCGGAACGGGAAAAATTGTACTCACCGTGCAAGAGATCAAAAATACATGGATAGAGTTTGTGGTCACAGATAATGGCGCTGGATTTTCTCAAGAAGCGCTACGCAGTGCAGTCAGACCGTTTTACACAACAAAAGGATCAGATGGCACAGGGCTCGGCCTCACAATGGTGTATGATATTGCGAAATCTGTTGGTGGAGAAATAAAGATCGGCAATAACTACGCAGGGGCACGGGTATCCCTTCGCCTTCCTCTCAAACGCACCGATCCCAAACAAGAAACTGGGCTGGCCCTTTTGGTCGAAGACAGTCAGCATCTCAGAGATCAAATTCGCAGCCTTCTCACGTCTGACGGTTATTCCGTGGTCGAAGCAAGCTCGGTTAAAGAAGCGCAGCTGCTCATTGAAGGACTCCCTGAAATTTCGTTTTGCTTGTGCGATCTTAATCTTGTGGGGGATGGGACGGGTGTCGATTTGGCCCGTGATCAAGGAGACGCGGGTATACCCTTTGTCTTTATGACTTCCCTGCCGTCCACTGACATACTTTACAAACAGGCCTTGAAACTTGGGCCCGTTCTGCCCAAAAGCTTCGAGACATCAGATTTGATGGCTGCACTGTATTCTGTGAGGACTGAATGACTGCCCCTCTCGTTTCTATTTTGGACGACGAACCCGCGATACGCTCAATGCTCGCTTCTGCCTTGGAGGAAGCGGGCTTTCGCACCCAAAGTTTCGGACGCGCACGCGAATTTGAAGCCTCGCTTAAAGCCACAACTCCAGATGTCTGCTTGGTCGATCTCAGTCTGCCTGATAGAGACGGATTGTCCCTTGTTCACCGTCTCGCACTGGAGCAAGGCGCGATTGTTATCATTATCTCAGGACGTGCCCATGTCCGCGATAAAGTCGCAGGTTTTGATCTTGGCGCGGATGATTACATCATCAAACCCTTTGAGCCCGCCGAAGTTGTCGCCCGCATAAGAGCACGCATTCGAAAGGGTCAGACCGCAAACACAACGGGAAACATCGCCCATTTTGCTGGATGGAGCGCCTATTTTGATCGATATTCTCTCGTCTCGGAGACAGGGGAGGAAACCCCTTTTTCCCATGCAGAAAGCGAAGTTTTACGCCTTTTTTTGGAAAGCCCTAAGCGTTTGATCACACGCACTCATATGCAAGAGAGCCTCGGAGGCGGCGCAGGTGAGAGCTTTGATCGTGCCATGGATGTGCGCATCTCACGTCTGCGCACAAAACTTGGCGAAGACCCCAAAAACCCCCACCTCATCAAGACCATTTACGGGGCGGGGTATATTTTCCTCGGGGACGTTACTTGGGAAAAATCCTAAGTTTGCCCCAGTCATCTCAGAATTGGCGGTTTATCGGGATCACGACCGGGCGGTGTTGGGAAAGTATTTTGGGGAGTATTAGGGGCCTCTTCGGAGCGTTCGAAGATTAGACGCTCCCCTAAGCGCTCAAGCGCCGCAACAAGGGGTTCATCCCCCGTAAGAAACAGCACATCCAATACCGTGTCTCCCTCGCCTGCCAACAAAACCGCTTCTTGAACTGCTTTTGCAAGGGCTTCTTCAACGCGAGCTTCAGCCCCTAATATAGCTAAGACGTCCGCCTCTTCTCCGCTTTTATACACCACTCTACAGAGCCAAAATGCCTGCGCCAGCGATGCTGAAAACACCAATTTTGCGGACAAAACATCCAAAAACGACCCAGCAAACTGACGCGGCGCGTGCAGGCTTGCGATATGTCCCTGCGCGGTTTCGGGCGCATGGTCCAAAACTTCATTCACCCACCTCATCATGTCGTTAGAGAGCAACATCGAAGAGGGCGCAACATTGAGGTTCAACGCAAGACCGACCTGTGATCCTGCGAGCATCCTTGCCAAAATGCGCCCAGAGAGAGCAATGTAGGGAACACCCCCCTCTCCCGCATTCTGACAGCCTTGCGATAATCGCTCCTCACTATCATAAGCACGTAGATAAGTCCCACCCTCCAAATCTAAGAGTTCAGGGGCAATCTCATCGCCCTTTGGCTCCTGCTTGAGGGGCAAAAACAATTCGCAATCAGCAAGAAGGCTCATAAACCGCGCCCGTAGCGCGTCATCGTCAGGGCGCAGCTGCATCTGCTCATGCGCCCTGTCCAGATTTGTGCCCTGATCGCTCTTATTGTCTGCGCTCATCACTTAACACCTCCTGAATGCGTCGTTGCAAATAGGGCAAAAGGTCCTCAGCAAACCAGCTATTCTTTGCAAGCCAAGCGTTATTACGCCAACTGGGATGGGGCAAGGGGATTGT
>WTIQ01000369.1 GCA_011525185.1 Paracoccaceae bacterium
TCCTTCGCGACGGTGAGATGTTCTTCAACCCAACCGTTGTCTGGATTTGAACCGTATTGAAGAGTCGGATTGCCCCAAAGATTTGTTATGTACTCAAGGTCATAACCACTCGCAGGGAACCGCTTGTTAAAAAGACGGTATTCAGTCATATCAAAGTGGTCTTCAATGAAAACCCCGATTTTCCCTTTTGATTCACCGTGTGCAGATAAAAGCATGGCTGTGAAAGGTTTGAAAAGAATTGACTTGTCGAACCGCACATTGGTCTGACGCTGGAAATATAGAGAGTCTCGTCGAGAGCCAAATCAATTATGGCTATTCCCTTAATCCAATTTTGCTGAGAGCTACACAGACAATAAAAATGTGCTTCAAGACACAATCAGATGACTATTAAGAACAAGCAGGCAACAAGTAAACACCACATAAAAACTTAAGGATTGCCGAAGACTTCCTACATATTATCGGCATTCACAAGACAACGGTTGACGTTATTTCGAGCCTGGCTAATTTATTAAAGGTATTGACTATCTCTCACGCTGGTGATTGCATTCGATGCCTAATTAAACCGCACTTTGTGATTTATGGCACGGCGAAACTACTACGAAGGCCTTTCTGCTGATTACTCGCGCACTGGCCTCGTAAGTGAGGAGATGAAGGCAAAGCTCATTCAGCGATCTGAAGAAATTGGCAAAATGCAAGAAGCAACGCTTCCTGCAATAGGACCAGACTATACACATGAGCAAATTGAGGCCGAAAACCGTGAATTTTGGCCCACACATTGTGAGGCTCTTCGCCAAAAGAGAGGAGATCTCTTAACGATGGAATATCGCCCTGATCTTGTTTATCACTGTCAGGATGGTCCATTTTATGGAACAACAGAACAGCAAAAACGCGAAAAGCATTGGTGGGCGATCATTGCACAACCCCACGTCACGATGGTTTGGCCAATCGTTCAGTTCTGGGGAGAGTTCACGCATTTTGAGTGGATCTGCTTGGACGACGACACGCACGAGCAAGTTGCAAAAGGCAGTGTCTGCTGGGTACGTCGGGGACACCGTGGTGGTTGCTATTACAAGAGTGAACAGCTGACCTTTGTGCGTGATGTGTTCGCCTCTGAGGATCTTCTGAAATTAATCGACGTTTGACTTAGATCAAGCTTCTTCTGCAACCGGTCTACTTCATGGTGATTGGTTGCAGAAGAACCCTTTCAAAACACAGTTATTCAGTTTCTGCAATGCCATCCTTCGCTGCAATTTTTGCTCGCAAACCAATTTCCGCGAGCGCCAAAGCAAATGACACGAAAGTACGCGAACATCGCTGTCGAGCATTGGTCATCGGCAGTGGTTTTGGTGGTTCTATTGCTGCATACCGTCTCAGCCAAAAGGGCATCGACACCGTTGTTTTGGAACGGGGCCGAAGATGGGTAACGTCCAAAGAAAATGATGTATTCGCATCAACCAGACATCTTGATGGACGGGCCAACTGGCTGAATGGAACAGATTTGTTCACCTATGCGGTTCCTCCAACGGGTGAACGCCCCAAAGAGCCCCTCGATAAATATGTCGGTTTAGTTGAACATCTTCATGAAGATGGGATGTATGTGTTGGCACCGGCTGCCGTGGGTGGTGGCTCATTGGTGTACAACAGCTGCCTTGTTCAACCCAGCGAGGAAAACTTCTACGCATGTTTCCCTCGTGAGGTGGATTACGCACAGATGAATTCAGACTTCTATCCAGAAGTGGTAAGGATGATGGGTGCCGGGCCAATTCCAGATGATGTTTTACAGAGCAAGCACTATCACGGTGCACGCTTGATGAACCAGTTGGCAGTTGCCGCAGGCGTGCCGATTCATCGCATCAATACAGCCTCAGATTGGAATGTAATCAGAGATGAAATTTATGGCCGGCGACGGCCATGTGCCATCGAAGGTGACATCTGGTATGGCGCGAATAGCGGATATAAAAATAGTCTCGACAAGAACTATCTAAAACATGCTGAAGATTCGGGATATGTAAAAGTCCAACCTCTTTGCAATGTGCTTGAAATAGCAGAGAAAGGAGGGAAATACCATGTAACTTATGCCCGTATTGATGAGCATGGAAATGAGCTTGCAAGAGAGAAATATATTTCTGACTGCCTCTTTATGGGTGCTGGATCCATGGGGACAACCAAACTGCTTGTGAAAGCAAAGCACAAAGGTGGGCTGCCCAACTTGGATGATTCGATTGGTCAAATGTGGGGCAACAATGGCGACACCTTTGGCCACTTCTCCATTGGTTCGCCGGCAGGCTCCCATGAAGGAGGGCCTGCCCATCTGGTAGCAACAGACTGGAAAGACAACCCGATGGGTCCGCAAACCTGTATTGCCTATCCTGATCACACCTTGCCCCAAGATGCGATCCAATACTTGGGTATGTCGATCCCCTCTGAGAAAGGATATTTTGATTACGACGAAGCCTCAGACAAAGTGACTTTGCACTGGGCCAACGCCAATACTGAACAAACACGTGAGCGGATGAGGCTCACCCTGAAAAAATTTGCACAATCGCTTCCTGATCCTGAAAGGGCAAAACAGGCAGTCGCATCGATCGAAGTAGGGGGTGGAGATGCCACAGCTCACCCTTGCGGTGGGGTAACGATGGGCTATGCCGCAGATCATTTCGGGCGCGTCAAGGGCTACAAAGGTCTGTATGTCACGGATGCTGCATTCATCCCCCTTGGAACAGCTGCTTGCAATCCTGCATTGACAACCGCTGCTTTCGCAGAGCGCTCCATGCAGGAAATTTTGAGCACAGACCTCGCCTAGAGCCCCCCTCAATCATTGTGAAGGGACCTCGCCATCAAGAATGGCGAGGTTTTTTATTGCACATTAAAAGCAATACAGATACGTGGTTGTGTGTTAACAAGCGGAATCGTCTCATGGGGCATATAACTTGGGAAGATCACGGCACTTCCCTGAGACGGAGTGATTGTAAGCGGGGCAATCTCGGAACAGCCAAAAAGGCGTAGGTCGCCAGAATTACTGGTGCTTTCAGTTGTTGTTTCGGGGATTCTCACGTAAAAAACTCCACTGAACTTGGCTTCAGGATGAATGTGACGCTTTTGAAAGCCGCCATTGTTCAACACCACAGACCAGCCACTCAAACGAATGGGGAAATCCCACTGACCGGTAAGAGATTCGATTTCACGACTTCGGTGCGAGTGAACAAGCGAAACCAATTGATCCACCAAAACATCAAGGCTCTTATGGATCCCACGACGGCCAAGAAGCTCATGACTTTGTGCTCCATGACGTGTTGGCTTACCTGCTCGATCCCACACAAGACTCTTATCAGCAAGGACAACACTCGTTAATTCATCAAGGATGGAATCATCTTGCCTGAAAAGTTGAACACGTTTAACCTGTTGATAGGGATCAAAAAAGTCTTTATTGCTAATCTGATCCTGGAATTTTTGCGGTAGCTCAAGAATTGCAGCCTGCTTACGAATAGCATCAAGATTGTCACCTGCATTCAAAATAGATTCGAATGCTTGATCCCAATTTCCATCCTCTATGCACCTATATATAACATTTAGCGCCGACTGTTCGGTCTGGCGAATATCTGCCTGTTGGTCTTGCTGCCTTTGCTTTATAGCATCCAAAGCATTTAGCGCTTCAGGAGCCTCAGGAACAATTCTCAGGCATTGCTGATAACTATTGATTGCCTCTTCATCTCGCCCCATGATGCCGAAAAATCCTGCAAGATTAAAATGACCAAGAAAAATCAGCATGTTGTTCCCCACAAGGACGGTTGGGCCGTGAAAGGCGCGGGAAATGCAAAGGCAACAGCCATCCACCCGACGCAGCAATCCGCGATCACCCAGGCGCGTGACATCGCCCGCAATCAGGGCGCGGAAATGCTCATCCGCGTCAAGACTGTGTGGGTGAATCTGGCCGAGT
>WTIQ01000009.1:0-2343 GCA_011525185.1 Paracoccaceae bacterium
GTCGGGGGCAAATGCCGCCGCTGTTATGGTTACTGCCGATTTGGCGCCCTTTATGAAACCTGGGCAGCCTTTGGATGTCACGGTATCTGCACTAGGTGGTGCAAGTTCTTTGCGGGGTGGAACACTTCTGATGACGCCGCTTTTGGGTGCTGATGGACAAACATACGCAATCGCACAGGGCAATTTGGCTGTCGGTGGTCTGGGTGTTGAGGGGGCTGATGGATCATCTCTCACGGTCAACATTCCTACAGTCGGTCGTGTCCCGCAGGGTGCAACGGTTGAAAAGTTGGTGGAAACGCCATTTTTGCAGACGGAATATCTGATTTTAAACTTACACCGTAACGATTTTTCTACTGCCGCCGCCGTTGCAGAAGCAGTGGGTGAGATATTTGGTGAGGACATTGCGGTTCCCATTGACGGAGCGTCAATAAGGGTGCGAGCACCTGTGGATCCAAGCCAACGCGTGGCCTTTGTGGGGCTTTTGGAAAATGTTGAAGTTCAACCTTCCGCACCTCCGGCGCAGGTTATAGTGAATTCCCGCACTGGAACTGTGATCATAAATGGAAATGTGCGCGTTACACCTTCTGCAATAACACATGGTAGCCTTACAGTCCGTGTTACCGAAGACCCCATTGTTACCACGCAAGATAGCATCATTGCTACAGATACCGCTGTGGTTTCCACACCAGCAGAACCAGTGGTTACACCGGATACTGCGATCGATGCAGAAGAGCAAACAGCCAAAGCCTTTGTCTTTGATCCGGGCGTGAGCCTAACAGAAATCGTTGACGCGATAAATGCTGTCGGTGCAACGCCTTCGGATCTTGTGGCGATTCTTGAGGCATTAAAGGTCTCTGGTGCGCTCAGGGCACAACTGATCATCATTTAGGGAAGCGGTTCGCAGATGTCACAAAATACCCTTTCGATTAATGCAGGTTTCACCAACTTTAACCCTGATCAAATATATCAAAAGCAAGATCCAGAGAACGCAGAACTTCGGGCCGTGGCAGAGCAATTTGAGGCAATGTTTGTCTATGAAATGATGAAATCGAGCCGGGCCGCTAAGCTTTTTGATGATCCTCTAAATACCTCGGCATCGGAGCCGTTCTTAGAAATGATGGATAAAGAAATTTCGCAGAAAGTTTCAGACCGAAGTTCACTGGGAATTGCCGAGGCCATCATGTGGCAATTCAACCGAAAATAACGGAGACGTTTCGTGCCAAGCCTTATGGATATCGGCAAAAGTGCAATTAACGCGCAACGCCAGGCGTTGAACGTCACGGGCCAGAATATTGCCAACGTTAATACTGAAGGCTACCGACGTCGGGATGCGGATCTGAAAGAAGTTTCTGGATCGCAAAGCGAGCTGTCATCTAAATCCGCGCAAATTGGGCTTGGTGTCTCATTGGGTGAGGTGCGTCGCGCTTTTAACGAATACCTTGCGCACAGCACAAATTCTGCGGAAAGTAAATTTCAATCTGCAACGCGTTTTGTAGAGGCAATGGAAAGGCTTGAGAATGCAATTTTGCCGACAGAAGGTGACCTGTCTTCGCAAATTACCCAGTTTTTTGCAAAGCTCTCGGACGTTGCAGCAAACCCAGGTGATCTGGCTCCACGAGCTGCAGTTGTTGAACAAGCGTCCGGACTTTCCAATGCCTTTAATGTGACATCTCAGGTGATTTTGGATCTACGAAATCAAATTCGCCTATCCATCGATGAAGAGGTTGCTGCTTTAAATCGATTGTCTGAAAGTATTGCATTGGTAAATAGCCGTTTGCGCGCATCGAATTTAGGAAGCGCGCCCCCCAATGCGCTTTTGGATGAACGTGATCGGCTGATCAATCAACTAGCTGAAAAAGTTTTGGTAAGCGTTGAATACGGTAGTAGGTACGAAGCTAAAGTAAGCTTTGGACGATTTGCGAAAGGCCCTGTTCTGGTTGAAGGTGATAGGGCTGTTCCACTAAATACCACCCATAATGAAACCTCTGGGACTACCTTCCAGTTGGGAAACGGTATTGTTTTCAAATCAGTGGACGATGGTGCGTTAAAGGGGCTGGCAAATAGTCTTAATGTTATCGAATCCACAATCGAAAAGCTGGATTTGTTGACCATTCGTTTGGTCCAAGAGCTCAACTCCTTGCATACATCGGGAATAGACTACGATGGTGAACAGGGCAAAGAACTGTTCACTGCCAAACAGTTTGAAATCGCTCAACCTGAGTCCAACAGCAAACACTTGGACGTCACCCTTTTGCAAGTGCCCGGTAAAGTTGACACCTTGTCTGAAATGCAGTTTGTATATTCTGCTGCGATCGATCAATGGACAGCTTTAGACACAAGTGG
>WTIQ01000009.1:2443-3928 GCA_011525185.1 Paracoccaceae bacterium
TGCAGTTTGTATATTCTGCTGCGATCGATCAATGGACAGCTTTAGACACAAGTGGGTCCGTATTGGGTAAAGGCCGTAAAGAAATTCAACTCTCGGGTATGGTTGTAAAAGTGAATACGCCCGCGCATGACGGTGATAAATTTAACGTTACCCGCGTCAGAGGAGAAGCCGGCCGACTTGAATTTTTGCTGAATGATGGCAAGGAAATCGCAGCAGCGTCAAACTTTATAATTACCCCAGCGAGTACGAACACAGGCTCTGCGCTTTTGACCAGCCAAGTAGTCGAAGAAAGCCCACCTGATTTGGATAGTATTCTGGATGTCACGACGAATTCGATCTCTCCAGTCTCTTTCACTGAATTTAGATCTGGCGGGGTTGTTGGATATATCCCGGCAAATACAGAGTCCGTCGATCTTGCTTCATTTGGTCAAAGTGCAACAATCGAACTCAACTTCTTACCGACAGAAGGTCTTGGAAGCTTTTCAGTAGTCTTTGGCGGTACCACGTATGACTTTCCCTCAGACGATACCCGCAGTACACTTTTACCGCTCGCCGAGGATGGGCAGACCATCCTCAAATTAAAAAGCGATCTCATTGCCGAGTATCTCAACGG
This sequence comes from Paracoccaceae bacterium, assembly GCA_011525185.1. Taxonomy (GTDB): domain Bacteria; phylum Pseudomonadota; class Alphaproteobacteria; order Rhodobacterales; family Rhodobacteraceae; genus LFER01. The sequence goes on from WTIQ01000009.1 coordinate 3,057, forward strand.
TGGGAATATAAAATCTTCGTCTGGACATACATTGAAGGATCTTGGACTTTTTGCATCCGGATTTGAAGGCGGGTTGAAAATTGCCGGCGGCGCCAGCTTTACTTCTGGGACATTAACAACCCAGGACGGGTCAACAACAAGCGCGATTGTAAGAGACAGCACCCAATCGTCCGGTTTTAGCGTTTTTACGCGCGAGGGGCGTCAAATTGCGGGACAACCCATCAGCCAAGCTGAAGCAAGCCTTTTAATTAATGAGGAAAACGGGTTTAGCCGCAATGCCGTTTATCGAGCAGATTACTTAAACTCCATCGGTGGGATGGGCTATCGTGGCGCTGAAATCACCAATCTGAAACCCGATGGGTACTTTACAACAAGCTCGACCACATCGTTGATTAATAATGGCGATTTGACGAGGCTAATTCGCCAAAATCCTGCTTTGAATAGTTTGTCGAGCCAGTCTGTGACGGTAAGCACGTCGGATGGTCTGGTCAATAGCGTTATAAATATGAAAGCTGGGATCAGCGCAAAAGACACTGCCGCCGCAATGAATGCGTCTTTGATGGAATTGGGCTTTGTGACAGAAGCGCAAACCATCGTCTCTTTGGAATTGGATTCTGGAGCAGCTTCTAGTGGTCGCGTGACCTTTAGTTTTGAACTTGAAGACGGTCAGTCTATCGGCGTCAGTGCTGATTATTCCGAGAAAAATCTTAGCCCATTAGTCAACCAGATAAATAAACACCAGGACAAGACCGGTGTTCGGGCAGAGGTGTCAACAGATGGCTCTCGGGTGACTTTGATAGATAGTCTTGGAAATGATATAAATTTGGCAAATTTTTCTGGCTCAACCCTCAATGCTAACGTATTGGATCAAT
>WTIQ01000080.1 GCA_011525185.1 Paracoccaceae bacterium
TCTAAAGCCTGCGGGCGCTCTTTTTCAATTGCTATCCCAAGAGTTGGGTCAACCCAAACGACAAAAGCTTTAAGATACCATTGTAAGATAAATCTTGATCTGAGCGATATTCAAATCCGTTTACACACATCCCGCTTGTAACCGCATTGCTCATGTCATCGAGTAAGACGGCATCAACCTCCATAAAGCGGTTTGACAGTTCAAGTTTATATGTACCATCGCTGCCTTCATCGCGTTGCTTCACGCGTTTCCACTGACCATTCACAAAGTGATACGAGTAAAATTTATCGGTGCGTGAATGATAAAGGCTCATTTGATTGACATCAGGTTTCAGAGCATAAGACATCACGTCACCAGCATTAAAATGCAAACCCAGTGCAATTCCTTGCAAATCTGAAAGAGATAGCATAACGGCCCCCTTGCCGAGAGAACTATACCTCCTTTCTTGCGCTATATTTTTTACTTGGTCTTAATATCCTCGCACATAAAACTGACAAGTTAATATAAATGCTCTGTGCTTATGCTCTCTTGAATGCGCGTTTCAAAAAGCATAACACGTTCACATGGTGCATTGATGTCAATTCATAAAGTAGGGTCAAAATGAAGATTGTGATGATAGGAACTGGCTATGTTGGCCTTGTATCTGGGGTTTGCTTTTCTGATTTTGGCCATGATGTGGTCTGTGTGGACAAAGATCACAATAAAATTGAGTCTCTGGAACAAGGTCAAGTCCCCATCTTTGAACCAGGGTTAGATACGCTCTTAGCTAAAAACGTGGACACAGGCCGCTTGTCATTCACATTAGATCTGGAAACGGCAATGGAAGACGCTGAAGCCGTTTTCATCGCCGTGGGAACGCCCACGCGGCGCGGAGACGGGCACGCCGATCTAACCTATGTCATGGCAGCCGCTGAGGAAATCGCAAACTTTGCCAAAAACTACGTCGTCGTCGTGACCAAAAGCACCGTTCCATTACGCACGAACAGGCAGGTCAAACAAATCATCAAACGGACAAACCCAAATTTGGACTTTGACGTCGTGTCAAACCCAGAGTTTTTGAGAGAGGGAGTTGCCATTGATGATTTTATGAAACCAGATCGCGTTGTAATCGGAGTTCAAAGCGACAAGGCAAGAGATGTGATGGAAGACGTCTACAAACCACTTGCTCAGCGCGACTTCCCATTGATTTTCACAGATTTGGAAAGCGCCGAAATGATAAAATACGCAGCCAATGCATTTCTTGCGACCAAAATCACCTTTATCAATGAAATTGCTGCCCTGTGTGAAAAAGTCGGCGCGGATGTTGATCAAGTGGCCAATGGCATGGGCATGGACAACCGCATCGGGAACAAATTTCTGCAAGCAGGCCCAGGATATGGGGGCAGTTGTTTTCCTAAAGACACCAAGGCACTTGCAAGAATTGGACAAGAGCACTCGGTGGCCATGCAAATCACTGAGACTGTTATTAAGGTGAATGAAGAAACCAAACGTAGAATGGTGGACAAACTCTTTGATCTCTGTGACGGCTCTTTTAACGACAAAACCATTGCTATTCTTGGGGTCACCTTTAAGCCCGACACCGACGATATGCGCGATGCCCCGAGCCTCACGATCGTCCCTGCGCTTGTGGGAAATGGAGCGAAAGTGCGTGTGTGTGATCCTCAAGGGGAGCATGAGGGAAGCGCCCTTCTTCCAGGCGTACAATGGATGTCTGATCCCTACAAAACGGTGCAAAATGCGGACCTGACCGTAATCCTTACCGAGTGGAATGAATTTCGTGCACTTAACCTGAAGCGGATTGCCAATCGAATGCGCACCGCTAAATTGGCCGATCTTAGAAATATTTATACCAAAAAAGACGCCAAAAGAGCAGGCTTTGAAAGCTATGCAACAATCGGTCGCGAAGGTTATGTAGACTCAGAGGCTTAACGTTCGGAACGCAGCGACAGCATTTCGTTAACGTTCATTCAGGCATGACTGTTGGAACCTTCTCCAACATCAGGGACTGACCATGTCTGAAACTTCTGCTCGTTTGAATTTGCCTTATATTCAGCCTTCACAAGCTCAAAAACACGTGACGCATAATGAAGCCATCCGTCAACTTGATGCTTTGGTTCAAATGGCCGCACAGAGTGACAGTGAAACTTCGCCTCCCGAAAAGGTGTCGCACTCCGAATGTTATATCATCCCTGAAAATGCCTCGGGTGAATGGGCGGGTCATGAAACCGAATTGGCTGTCTATGAAAACCAAGGCTGGATATATTACGTTCCCAAAGCCGGATGGGTAGCATATGTTCAGGCGTTAAACGCTCTAAAAGTTTTTGATGGTTCTAAATGACGCTCCATTGAAACAGGCGACAACGCGAAGGAGCTCACCTTTTCAAATGGACCATCACTGACGCAAGCGCGACGCTTTGCAGTGGCAACCTCAGAGGCTTTGTGGACCACAGACGAGAAAGATACGACCTCCAAGGGTGGACATATTCAAATTCTAAATAAGTCAAGCCAAGACGCTGATCTTGGATTTGTCTTTCAACGTGAATACCAGACAACAGCCCTTTTGGGACAGTTTGGATCAAAACACTTTCGCCTCACCACAGCAAGCAGCCCAAACACCTTCCGCGATGCGCTGGTTATTGACCCGCAGACTGCAACTGTTTCTCAACCGTATTTACCACGGTTCAGCGCTTACACTAATTATGATCACAACATTCCCGTAAATCTTTGGACAACGATCGGGATAAACAACACAAGATTTAACGGACAAAACTGCTTTGATCCCACCTCTAAAACAATTCATATCCCGAGTGACGGAACCTATCATTTAGGAGCAACAGTTTCTGCAAAGTCCAAGCAAAAAAAGGACATCTCTCTCAGCCTGCGTCTGATCGATGAGCGTAAAAACACTTTAGATGGGTCAGCAAGAAAATCCCGCATCCTTAAAAATGAAATGACAGGTGAATTAACGCTGAACAGCCTTTTTGAGCTGAAAGCGGGGAGCAAGATCGCTTTACAAGTTCATAGTACATCAAGCCCATGTCTGATCTTTAAATCCAACACAGATTTTTGGGGATATAAGGTAGGATAGGCCTTATTGCTTAAGAGCCTTTTCAAGCTCAGGTAAAAATCTCATCGTGTAGTTTTCTTTAATCAAAGGGCCAGCAAAGCGATAGATCACTGTGCCGTCTCTACCAATTATGAATGTTTCAGGCAGCCCAGTGACGCCCCAATCAAGGCCTGCGCGCCCTTCGCGGTCAACCGTAACCCCCGCAAAGGGGCTGCCTTCTTCTGTTAAAAATTCAATTCCGTTCTCGGGCCTGTCCTTAAAATTCACGCCATAGATTTTGATCCCACGATCTGCAAGTTCAACAAGCGTATCATGTTCCAAACGGCACGGCGGGCACCAACTGGCCCAAAAATTTACAAGCTTTATTTCATCCTCTAAGAGCATGTCATTAGTAAACAGCGGATAACCTTCTAAAGTCACTTCCTTTATCGCAGGCGTCTTTAGCCCAATCAAAGTCGAACTAAGTTCGTCAGGATTTTCCCGCTGCATGCCAAAGAAAAACAAGCCCGCGAGCACGAAAAAAACGAGCGGTGGCAAAATAAGAAAGGGTGAAAATTTACGCGTCATTAATACTTGTCTCCGCCAGTTCCAATTCCCGCTTAGACCTAATGTTGCGAGTAAGATAATAGCCAACCACAGCGACGAGCAGTGTCAGCGTCACACCATAAGACGCCAAGACAACAAAGGCATATTTCCCAAGATCAACCATTAAAGCCTCCCTGTCGTGCCATCAATGCCCTCGCACGACGAAATCTTATTTCACTGCGCGTCCCAATCAAGACCAGCACAAAAAACAATAAAACAAACCATCAACTCCCAGGACAGGCAGTATTG
>WTIQ01000136.1 GCA_011525185.1 Paracoccaceae bacterium
TGTCGCGGTGGCGCCCATGAACATCAAGCTGGCGCTGGATCAGCTGGAGCGCCAGAAGGTCGAGGTCACGCCGAGCGGCTCGGTCGTACGTCGAGAGATGAGTTCCTTCGTCTTGCTGGCCAAAAATGCGCAACATGTGGGCGCGGCCTATGAGTTGGATCGGCCCAAGCTGCCAACACCGACGCAAGTGGCCCAAGAAATTTGGAAAACCACAGGAAAAATGGTGCAGCGGGGTCGGGCTTGGTCAAAGAGGTCATTGATCTATCACTCTTGGGTGACACTAAAATCGACCTTTTATGGCTTTGCACTGGGTGTCAGCATCGGCCTTTTGGGGGCTATTGCGATTGTCTATTCGCGGGTTGCCGATTACAGCCTGATGCCGTGGGCAATCATTAGTCAAACTGTTCCGATTGTGGCGCTTGCGCCGATGATTATTGTTGTTTCCAGTCAGGTCGGCATAGAGAGCCGCGATGTGCCCAAAGCGATTATTTCGGCCTATTTGTGTTTCTTTCCTGTGTTGGTTGGTATGGTCAAGGGGCTACGCTCTCCCGATGCTGCGCAAATCGATTTGCTTAAGACCTACAACGCCTCAGGCTTTGCAACCTTTTTGAAACTCCGTTTACCAGCCTCGGTGCCCTATCTGTTCACCTCGCTTAAGGTGGGCATTGCGGCGGCCTTGGTGGGCACCATTGTCGGCGAGCTGCCGACGGGTGCGATTAATGGGCTGGGTGCACGGATTTTGATCGGGGATCAGTTTGGCACACCGCTTGCGATCTGGTCAGCGCTCTTTCTTGCGGCCCTAATGGCGGGACTTCTAGTCAGTGCGATCGGCCTATTTCAACGCCTCACACTTGCGCGGATGGGAATGCAGTCATGATCTTTGCGCTGACCATACTCGCGGTTTGGGCCATAGGGTGGGGCCTGAACATTGGTCTTGCACGGGCAGACGGGATCAGCCACCGGAGCAAATCAATTGCTATTCCGATTATATTCGGCCTCACACTTCTATTGCTCTGGGAAGTCACTGTGCGCGGTCTTGAAGTTAGCCCCGTAATCTTACCGCCTCCCTCTTTGGTGATGCAAACCTTTGCAGCCTCCCTTGACATCCTTTGGGTTGATTTTGTGCAAACTGTTCTCAAAGGCGCGATCCGCGGACTTGTGATCGGGATTATTGCCGCCTTTGCCTTTGCCATCGTGATTGATCGCTCTGAGTTTCTAACCAGAGGCTTACTGCCGATTGGGAATTTTTTTGCCGCTCTGCCGATTGTTGGCGTTGCTCCGATTATGGTCAACTGGTTCGGCTTTGATTGGCACTCCAAAGCTGCGGTTGTTGTGATCATGGTGTTTTTTCCGATCCTTGTGAATACAGTCCAAGGTCTGAAGGCCAGCGATGCCATGCAGCGGGATTTGATGAAGACCTATGCGGCAAGTTACTGGCAAACGCTGTTTAAACTGCGGCTTCCCGCGGCCATGCCCTTTATCTTTAACGGGCTTAAGGTTGCAACGACCCTTGCGCTCATTGGGGCGATTGTGGCCGAGTATTTTGGCTCACCCACACGGGGCATGGGCTTTCGCATTTCAACAGGGGTTGGAAGCCTCGCAATAGATTTGGTTTGGGCCGAAATATGTGTTGCGGCATTGGTCGGAACAGGGCTGTTCGGTTTAATGACGTGGGGGGAAAAGAAAATCACGTTTTGGCACCCCTCCCAACGTGAAAAATAACTGCCAATCAACAAGGAGAAGACAAACATGAAACTCAAATCTCTTCTGGCCGCAGCGGTGCTTGGGACAAGCGCAACAACGGCCTTTTCTGCCGATGATCTCACGCTGCAATTGAAATGGGTGACCCAAGCCCAATTCGCAGGCTATTATGTGGCGCTGGAAAACGGATATTACACAGACGAAGGGCTGAACGTCACGATCAAACCAGGTGGACCCGATATCGCCCCGACACAGGTTCTTGCAGGGGGTGGGGCCGATGTGACCGTGGAATGGATGCCCGCCGCGCTTGCGGCCCGTGAAAAGGGGCTTGCTATGGTCAATATCGCGCAACCTTTTAAATCTTCAGGCATGATGCTGACCTGTCGCAAAGATGCAGGCGTTGCAAGCACGGATGACTTCAAAGGCAAAACACTCGGCGTTTGGTTCTTTGGCAACGAGTTTCCTTTCTTAAGCTGGATGAGCCAGTTGGGTCTGCCCACCGATGGCTCAGCAGGCGGTGTTGAAGTGCTCAAGCAGGGCTTTAACGTGGATCCGATCCTGAACGGGCAAGCGGCTTGCGTCTCAACCATGACTTACAACGAATATTGGCAAGTTATAGACGCAGGTCTTACCCCCGAAGAACTTGTGACCTTTAAGTACGAAGACCAAGGAGTCGCCACGCTGGAAGACGGGCTCTACGTGCTCGAGGAAAACCTGAGCGATGCTGCCTTTAGTGATAAGATGGTACGCTTTGTGCGGGCGTCGATGAAGGGCTGGAAATGGGCCGAAGATAACCCCTCAGATGCCGCGATGATTGTGCTCGATTATGATGAAACAGGTGCACAAACGGAAAATCACCAAGTGCGCATGATGGGTGAGATTGCGAAACTGACCGCAGGCTCAGATGGCACACTTGATCCTGCAGATTATGAGCGCACGGTGGCCTCCCTCCTTGCGGGCGGGTCTGATCCCGTGATCACGAAAGAGCCTCAAGGGGCATGGACTCACGCCATCACAGATGCCGCGCTGAAATAAGCTGCATTTGTTTCACAACACGAATAGGCGCTGGTGGAGACTTCTCTACCAGCGCTTTTTTTCTGCCGTATAGCGATTTCACGACCTCTCCAGAATAGAACCCCAATCATGGATAGCACTAAGCTACTGCATTTTTGTCTAGAGTTATTCAGAACACACACCATGTGCTTGCCGTGGGGCGGGCGGACAGGGCACTTGCTGAAATGCTCTTCATTTCATGGCTATAAGGGACGTCCAGCATTTCCTTATGCCTCATTCGCGTTACTAGAGGATGAACGTAAAACAATCTCGCTCGGTCGTATCAAATAGCAGGAGGGTTTATTATGCAAAAACCCTTTACGACCCGTTCAGCCGTATCAAGCACCTCATTGGCTTATAAACGCGGCAGGCTTTAGAGTCCAAGTTTTGCGCTGACCATTTCATTCACCGCCTTTGGATTGGCTTTGCCGCCTGTGGCCTTCATCACTTGCCCCACAAACCAGCCTGCCAGTTTCGGGTTAGCTTTGGCTTTTTCCACCTGAGCGGGGTTGTCGGCGATGACTTGATCCACGGCCGCTTCAATCGCGCCTGTGTCTGTCACCTGTTTCATGCCGCGTTCTTGCACAATTTGCTCTGGGTCACCGCCCTCTGTGTAGACAATCTCAAAGAGGTCTTTGGCGATTTTACCGCTGATGTCGCCTTTGGTGATAAGGTCGATGACAGCGCCCAGTTGATCGGGGGAAACGGGGCTTTCGGTGATATCAGTGTCGTCTTTTTTCAACCGGCCAAAGAGTTCGTTAATGACCCAGTTTGCCGCCAGCTTGCCATCGCGGTTTTGGGCTACGGCCTCAAAATACTGAGCGGCATCTAGTTCTGCGGTTAGAACATTGGCGTCATAGTCTGAGAGGCCAAAGTCATTGATAAAGCGCGTTTTCTTTTCATCGGGCAATTCAGGAAGCTTGGCCGCGATCTCATCGACCCACGCCTGTTCAATTTCCAATGGCAATAAATCGGGGTCGGGGAAGTAGCGGTAATCATGGGCTTCTTCCTTGGAGCGCATCGAGCGTGTTTCACCTTTGTCTGGATCATAGAGGCGCGTTTCCTGATCGACGCTGCCGCCGCCTTCAACGATGGCGATTTGGCGACGGGCCTCGACCTCAATCGCTTGTTGTATAAAG
>WTIQ01000238.1 GCA_011525185.1 Paracoccaceae bacterium
CTCCTGCCTTGATGAAGAGCAGTTTCAACTCACCGCAAGCTATGGCAGTCAAGCCTATCATATGCGGTGGTTTGAACAGAATGCAGAGGGCGATCTGCGCATCGAAAATATCTCCGACACATGTACTGGTTTTCAAATCGCTGGTCCAAATGCGACAGAACTCCTCTCTAAGGTCACAAGAGATGACCCGAGTTCCATGAGCTTTCTTGATGTACGTCGCATGGGGATCGGACGTGTTGAATGCCTTGTGCAACGCGTGAGCTACACAGGTGATGTCGGATATGAAATCTTTTGTAGCGCCACTGATCAGCGTACCCTTTGGCACTGTCTGTGGCATGCAGGCGAGCCGATGGGGTTGCGCCCCTTTGGCATGCGCGCGATGATGAGCCTGCGTTTAGATCGCTTTTTTGGCTCATGGATGTCCGAATTTTCGCCCAATTACACTGCAGCCGAAACAGGGTTAGATCGCTTTATAAACTTGTCTAAAGATATTGATTTTATTGGAAAAAAGCATGCTTTAGAAGAACATGAACACGGGGCGAAACGTAAACTGGTTGCGTTTGAGGTCGATGCCGACGACGCAGATGTTGTGGGCTATGAACCTGTTTGGATGAGCGGGGAGGTAAAAGGGTTTTGCACCTCAGGCGGCTATTCACACTACGCTCAAAAATCCATCGCAATGGCATTAATCCCAGCGGAATATTCAACACATGATCTCAACGTAGAAATTGAAATTCTAGGAAAAATGCACAAAGCACGACGTTTGAGCACAGCTTTGCTGGACAAACCGCTGACGTGACCAAAACCCAAAATCAGTTTTTGCTTTGCGAAACTGTCATTCAGATGTACCATCTCGTATGTCTGAAATCGCGTTACTCATTTTGGCGGCTGGAAAATCCTCTCGCATGCGGGGTGAAGATAAACTCATGCGTAAAGTGGGGAAGACACCGCAATTGAGAAGAATAGCGATGGCGGCCTGTGCAACCTCTTCGCAGGTCTATGTGACATTACCCGATGCAGCGCATCCGCGCGCAGGGCTCCTCCTTGGCCTTGATCTTCGTTTTGTTCCAGTTCCAGAGGCACATCTTGGCATGGGGCGTTCGATTGCTGCTGGTGTGGCCAGTCTCCTTGATCCTCGCATCCATGGGGTGATGATTGTGCCCGCTGATATGCCAGAACTGACGCAGAGCGACCTCGCTTTACTCAGCAAAGCCTTTTTTCACGGGACAGATCAGATCATTCAGGCGATCACACGCGATGGCCAGCCTGGCCACCCTGTCGTCTTTCCCAAATCCCTTTTTGAACACCTCAAAGCTCTCAGCGGAGATGAGGGCGCGAGAGCTGTCTTGCGCTCTCATCGCCAGCTCATCAGACAGGTCTCGTTACCCAAAAAACATGCACGCACTGATCTCGATACGCCAGAAGACTGGCAAGAATGGCTCTCGTTGAGTCACACAAATTAGATAAAATCTGCATTTTATCTCAAACGTGAACTCATGCCTGTCGCGCTTCACCATCATTGAAAGTAATGGGTACAATCAATAGATCATTGCAATATCGCAAAATTGAACTTTTTTAGTCAATGTTTTCGAAATTCACACCCACTCACGGCCCGACAAATGAGTCTCTTCAGTCAGGGATTTTTAGATGCATCCCATGGAGACAAGGTTCAATCATGCAAGAGCTAGGAAACTGAAATCACTCCGCCCATACCGGCTGCATGATGTTCAAGCATGTGACAATGGAACAACCACTCACCAGGGTTGTCAGCCAGAAAGAGAAATTCAGCTCTTTCGCCAGCTTGCATCAAATACGTATCCCGTAGCAGAGCGCGCGGCTCCGTTCCAAATTCTGTTGACGTCACCCAGAAATGTTGACCATGTAAATGCATCGCGTGACGCCAGCGCGTGTCATTCCAGACAGTAAGCTTTATGATCTCGCCCAAGCTTACCTCTGCCAAATTCAGATCATAACTGCCAATCTCTCCGTTAAAGGCCCAGAGTTTCCCCTCTTGCGTCGCAATTTCTCTAAGACTGCGTTCCACGCCGTCAAATTTTGCAGAGGTCAAATTACCCATTGCGCCGCCTTGCATATGAATATCGATCTGGCGCGCCTGTTTTGCATCAGGCTGAGGATACCAAGACCCTTTAAAACCAAAGGTCAAATCATCGGAGCCACCCAAAGGCTTTGGCGCAAATGTCGCGGCGCGCAGAGGGTCTGCAGTGCTCACCTCAAAGAGGGCGTCCAATGCATCTGCCTCTTTGATGAGAACGTCAACACGTTGCGCTGGCGCGAGAGTCACCTGTGTCACCTCAAAAGGAGCACAAGGCGCCCCATCAACGGCGATGACCTGCATCGGGCGCTGATCATTTGTTTCAAATGTCATGATCCGCGCGTTGGCAGCGCTAATAAGCCTGAGCCTGACTGGTCCTTGTTCTGGTCGATCAATAACGGGCTCTGCATGCCCGTTGACCGTTAAGAAATTCCCAAGGCGCCCCCCATGAGACCAGTCATGCAGACTGCCCAAACTTGTCGTATGAATTTGATCATCCTCATCCAGACGCCAATCATCGACGAGAACAACAATATCCCGCGACGTGTTCGCATGCGCAGACTCAGAAACGATCAGAGGGCCATACAGCCCCCGTGCAACTTGGCTCCAAGCTTTGTTATGGGCATGATACCAAAAGGTTCCCGCATCTTTCAGCGGGAAGCGATATCGAAAGCTCTCACCAGGCTCTACAGCATCTTGGGTAAGCCCCGGGACACCATCCATCTCATTCAGGTTTCGGATCCCGTGCCAATGCAGCGTTGTCGGTTCGCTGAGATTGTTCACAAACAAAACATCAAGGACTTCGCCCTGCTGCGCCGAAATAAGCGGCCCTGGAGATTGAGCATTATAGAGCCAGAGGTCAGAGGCTTTTGCCTTTTCATAGAAACGATGCTGCGCGGGAGAGGCCTCTAGACGGTACTGTCTGACATGCCCTTCTTCGGATTTTCCCAATGTCGGCATGAGACTTAGCAAAAGTCCCGACGTACCAAACGACAATGCCTCTCTTCGCGTGATCATACCGTGCCTCGCCTAAAGCCCAAGGTTACGAGACCCTTATGCCATAGAGAGGTGAGCCAAGCGATTAGTCACATTGACCTACCCTCAGCCCATCACACCCGCGTCATTCAACAAAGTCCTAAAGCATGTGAGGTAAAGGCCTATGCGTTCACATCTACGACAACACGACCCGTGACCTCGCCCTTCAAAATGTCTTTTCCAAGCTTTGGCAATTCGGACAGATCCGCCGCACAGATCATATCTTCAAGCTTATCCAGAGGAAGGTCTGACGCAATCCGCGACCACGCACGTTGGCGGTTTTCAAATGGCTGCATCACGCTATCAATCCCCAAAAGGTTCACGCCGCGTAGCAAAAACGGCACAACCGTCGCAGGGAGAGAGGCTCCGCCCGCCAATCCAACAGCAGCCACAGACCCTCCATATTTCATTTGCCCCAAAACCCTTGCCAGCATCTCGCCACCCACTGCATCAACGCAGCCAGCCCAAGTTTCTTTTTCCAAGGGTCGTTTGGTCACTTCGTTTAACTCTTCGCGGGCCACGATTTGGCTCGCACCAAGGGAGGTCAGGTAATCCGAAGACTGAGGCCGCCCTGTCACAGCCGCCACCTCATGACCGATATTGGCAAGAATCGCCGTTGCAACCGAGCCAACGCCGCCAGACGCTCCTGTGACGAGAACTGGACCGTTTCCAGTGACCAAACCGTGATCTTCTAACGCCATAATCGCCAGCATAGAGGTGAATCCCGCCGTTCCTACGGCCATGGCTTGCCGCGTCGTCAGACCGCTTGGAAGTGGCACGAGATAATCGGCTTTCACC
>WTIQ01000470.1 GCA_011525185.1 Paracoccaceae bacterium
TTTAAAACCTGTTGGCTTCCCAAAGATGATGTCAGGAAGTAAAGCACAAAGGTGGCGAGGATCGGTCCAATAAGTGTCATGCGTCCTCCCACAATCACCCAAATAATTGCTAGTGCTGATTGCCCGAGCGAAAACACATCTGGCGTTACTCGCGTCACTCCCACGCAAAAGAATACACCCCCAAGCCCAGCAATTCCTGCGCTAATACTAAAGAGGATCAGTTTATAAAGGCGTGTGTCATAGCCAAGCAATTCGGTACGCACATCATTTTCGCGGATAGATACGCATACGCGGCCAAATTTTGTTGTGACAAGCCAGCCCGTGAATACATAAGCAATAATTAATACTACCATAGAGACATAAAAAGTCTGCATTGGAAACAGCATGGCAGCGCCATTTCCGGGCACATTCAAGGGCGGAGATCCCGTCCCGTTAAAGCCTCCCAGTAGAGCATTGCCAATTTTATATTCGGGCCCTGAGGTACGGCGCATTAAAGAATAAAGGATGAGTGATACCGTCAGGGTGATTACGGCGAGATACACGTCGGACACTTTGCCATAAAAAACAAAATAGCCGAGAATTGCGGCAAAGGCGGCGGCGGCGAGAATAGCAATAAAAATTGCCCCTGTTGATCCACCAATATTAACCGCAGCCACCGAATACGCATAGGCTCCGATCCCAAAAAACGCACTTTGTCCAAAACACAATATGCCCCCAAATCCCCAAACTAATGCGAGGCTTAACGCGAGAATTGAGAGACCAATGACCTGTGTAAGAGTTATAATTGTGAAGAACGCAAAGATGTTTGGTGCGAGAAGGGTAAAAATAATAGCCAGACCTGCTACAACCAACGTTCCGTTAAAGGTACCATAAAGTCGCATTACTGGCTCTTTCTAAAAAAGCGCCCAGTGATACCTGTGGGCATTAGGCGAAGCAGAATGATCGCGGTAAAAAGCAGAGCGACCTCTCCGAAGGTAGGCCCTGTTGCGTAAGACATGACGCCATTCACACCCCCCAAAAGAGTGGAGGCTGATGTTGTGCCAGCCAAGATCGCTGACCCGCCAGAAATCACAGTTATAAAGGCTTTAGCAATGTAAATGACCCCGATGTTTGGCAAAACACCTGTGATTGGCGCCAAAAGACCACCCGCCAATCCACTGACTGCAGCCCCAAGAGAAAAGGTCACCATATATATGCGCGACGTTGAGATCCCCAAACAGGCTGACATATCCGCGTTTTGCATGGTCGCACGCGCTACCAGACCAAGGGAGGTGAATTTTAGCGTCAAATAGACCAAGATCAAAAGAAGGATCACAACAAAAATCAAAAATAATTCATATCCTGACGATGTATAGTCTCCAATCGTCACCGCCCCCAAGGGAGGTGAAATGACGGTTGATGTCGATGCGCCAAATATTGATGTGATAATGCCGATAAATAAAAGTGACAGCCCCCATGTGGCGAGCAGCGTGTCAATCATACGCCCATAGAGCCATTGTATCAAACATCGCTCAACGATAAGACCAATGAGCCCAACCACGAGTGGGGCAAGGATTAACATTGCAAACCAGATGTTGAACCCATTATTGGTGGCCACGACCACTGTGTAACCACCCAGCATTAAAAATTCTCCATGTGCCAGGTTAATTACCCGCATCATCCCAAAGACTATGGCAAGTCCCAGACTGATAAGTGCGAGATTTGCTATCCCATAAAGGATTTGCAGCGAGAGCGAAAAAAATAGGTCCATTATTGGCTCCGTGAAATTAAGGTCAGCGCAAAGCTTGCGCTGACCGTTTCACGTCTCAGATATCGATGCCAGCAGCTTTCAGACCGTTTTCAAATTTGAAAACGGATTGATTTGGATCCGCTACTAGATCGCAAACCATCAAGGTATCCGTCGGAGGTTGGCTTTCATACGACTCTATGATGTTAAAGGATTGATTTTTTAACTCTGCCAAATAGACGTTCTGATTGCAGTGGTTGGTTTTAGGCTCGATTTCCACGCGTCCCGAGGGTCCGTCAACTCCGAGGCCTGAGCGCAACGCTTCGATTACGGGCATGCGTTCTGTTGTGCCTGCAGCTTTGACTGCTTCCGCCCAAAGGTAAGCACCTTCGTAGGATCGCGCAGCAAGTTCATTTAGCGCTGGTGCATCAGCGCCCATTCTTGCCTTGAAGCGGGCGACGAAGTCTTTATTTGCTGGGCTGTCGATTTCTTCAAAATAGGAGTATGCGCAAATCATTCCATCGCCCTCCTCAGCTGAAATCAACTTATGTTCATTACCCACCCCAAAGGTCGTGGAGGCCACGGGAACTGATTTATTCATACCCGCTGCTGCGTATTGACGATAGAAGGACACATGGGCACCCCCAACAAGCGCTGACATAACCATATCGGCACCAGAAGATTGGATTTTCTTAATTGTGGGACCAAAGTTTGTCACATCAAGTGGAAAGAATTCAGTTTCCACAGGATCTCCGCCATTATCGCGCACATATTTTTGCACCCACTGTGCGGTAATTTGGCCATAGTTATAGTCTGCGGCTACAATGTAGACCTTCTTGCCCCATTTATTCATTGCGTAAGGGACGAGTTTTTCAACAGTCTGAGCTGGGGTTGAGCCTGTACAGAAATTGTTGATGTCACAGACGCCGCCTTCGTACAACGTGTTGTAAAAATAGAGCGTTTGAAAGCGTGAAAACGTTGGCCTTATGGCCTCGCGGCTGGCCGATGTGATACCAGCATGCACCACATCCGCCTTATCCCCAGCAGCGGCTTGGGTCGCAAACTGCGTGTAGAATTGGATCGAGGATTGCGGATCATAAACTTTGAGATCAATTTGACGACCCAATAGTCCGCCTGCTTCATTGATCTCGTCGATCGCCATTTTGGTTGCATCGACCATGGGCTTTCCATAGATGTCCAGCCCACCAGATTGGTCCAAGATTGATACAAATTTTATTGCGCCGTGGCCACCAGCCAAAGCTGATTTCATCAGAGCAGGGGCGCCAATTGCAGCGGCTGCTGTGCTTTTTAGAAAACGTCTACGATTTAACGACATCAGTTTTTCCTTCCTGTTGGATGAGATTTTATGTGTTGTTATTTTTGTCTTGTTCAGTTTTCGAGGGTTCACTGGTTTCAAGGGAATCTGAGAGACCTTTCAGACCGTCGGAAATATTCAGACCGACCTCTTCACCGATTTTCTTTACAGCAGGCAGTTGAAGTGCGAGATCAAGCACACCGTCAACGACTTTGTTCACGCTGGAACCATCGGAGCTGTGCTCGGATTCAGCACCGCCTGATTTCGAAAATCCAGATATATTGTTTATCCGAATACCTTCGATTTTTTCAGCAGGTTTCATCATTTTTTCAACGACTTCAGGCAGCACAGAAAGTTTCTGGCTTGCCAGCTTCATTTCGATAACCGCTTTGCTCTGAGAATTTTCAGCAGCAATAATGGCAGAGTTTCCAGCCGCTTTAGCCAGAAGGTCATCTTTTTCAGCCGCTGACTTCAAACGCGTTGCATCGGCCTTGGCTTTCGCCATAGACAGCACTGTCTCCACTTCGGAGGAGACGCGTACGGTATCAACTTCTGCCTGCTCTGCTGCGCGGATCATCGCGATATCTTTTTCGCGCTGTGCCCCTTCTTTCTCGCGGTTGGTTGCAATCTCTTCCGTGGCAATTACTTCGTTTGCCTCGGCTTGACGAACTTAGACTTGAGAGCGAATATCTTCAATTCGTTTTTGCGACAACTTCACTGAATTTTCGAGCTTTGAGCTTGCAAGCATCAGCTCCTTGTCTAAACGAGCTCGATTTAACTCCCGGCCTGTGGCCATCTCAGATTTACTTGT
>WTIQ01000344.1 GCA_011525185.1 Paracoccaceae bacterium
AGGACGCCCTGCGCCCAAGCTTTGGCTGGAAGATATGGTTGCAGCGATGAAGCCTGGTTCTGTCGTCGTGGACCTTGCCGCCGAGCAGGGGGGAAACTGCGATCTTACAGTTGCGAACGAAAAGGTTGTCAGCGAAAACGGGGTGACGGTTGTTGGCTACACCGATTTTGCAAGCCGCATGGCGTCGCAATCCTCAACGCTTTATGCCACAAACATTCGTCACATGATGACAGATCTCACCCCTGAAAAGGATGGTGTGGTCAATCATGACATGGAAGATGATGTCATTCGCGGCGCGACAGTGACTCATGCAGGGGAAGTGACATTTCCTCCTCCTCCTCCCAAGGTTCAGGCAATTGCCGCTAAACCACAAGAAAAGCCAAAGGAAAAAACGCCCGAAGAAAAACGCGCCGAAGAAATCGCTGCGTTTAAACAGCAAACAAGGAACCAAGTCACCTTGTTGGCCGTTGGCGGCGGCTTGACCTTGGCATTGGGTCTTATTGCGCCAGCAAGCTTTATGCAGCACTTTATCGTCTTTGTGCTGTCGGTCTTCGTGGGCTTCCAAGTGATATGGAATGTGAGTCACTCGCTACACACGCCTCTTATGGCTGTGACCAACGCAATTTCATCGATCATTATTCTTGGAGCTTTGATGCAAATTGGCTCTGGGTCAAGCTTGGTTGTGATCCTCGCCGCACTCTCGGTGTTTATGGCGGGAATTAACATCTTTGGTGGCTTCCTCGTAACACGGCGCATGCTCGCCATGTTCCAGAAATCGTAAGAGGGATAGGACTCATGGAATTTGGATTTACCACTGCTGCCTACGTTGTTGCAGCTGTTCTCTTTATCCTGTCTCTGGGCGGTTTGTCTGGACAGGAAAGCGCGAAACGTGCCGTTTGGTACGGTATTGTTGGGATGGCTTTGGCCGTCTTCTCAACTCTGATTGGACCGGGCGCAGGTCTTTGGGCGCTCTCGATTGTGTTGATCGCGGCCGGTGGCGTGATTGGCTATATGCTCGCCTCTAAGGTCGAAATGACGCAAATGCCCGAGCTTGTGGCGGGAATGCATGCCCTTGTGGGTCTTGCTGCCGTTTTCGTTGGACTGAATGCGCATATAGAAATGGTCCGCGTTGCGGGTCTTGATGGCGCGGAGAAGGCGGCGCTGGAGGGCTTTGCGGCCTTGATTGCAAAAAAGACTTCAGTTGAACTCAGCATTTTGCGCGTTGAATTGTTTCTTGGTGTATTCATCGGTGCAGTGACCTTTACAGGCTCGGTGATTGCCTATGGAAAGCTTGCGGGCAAGGTGAACACCGCCGCAACGAAACTACCAGGTGGCCACATGCTCAACGCTGGCGCTGCGGCTGTTTCGGTTCTTAGCTTGATATGGTATCTGAACTCTGGCGGCGTGCTGCCGCTTGCGTTGATGACGCTGATGGCGCTCTTTATCGGCTATCATCTCATCATGGGTATCGGCGGGGCGGATATGCCCGTGGTGGTCTCGATGCTGAACTCCTACTCTGGCTGGGCTGCGGCGGCGATTGGCTTTTCACTTGGCAATGACCTCTTGATTGTTGTCGGTGCGTTGGTTGGCTCGTCTGGTGCGATCCTTTCTTACATCATGTGTAAAGCGATGAACCGATCATTTATTTCGGTGATCCTCGGAGGATTTGGTGGTGAAGCTGGGCCCCAAATGGAAGTCGAAGGGGAGCAAGTGGCCATCGAAGCCGATGGTGTTGCGGCGGCCTTGGAAGAGGCAGATAGTGTTATCATTATCCCAGGCTACGGCCTTGCTGTGGCTCAGGCGCAACAAGCGGTGAGCGAGCTGACCAAGCGACTACGTGCCAAAGGGAAAGAGGTTCGTTTTGCCATTCACCCCGTTGCAGGTCGTCTGCCGGGTCACATGAACGTACTTTTGGCAGAGGCCAAAGTGCCCTATGATATTGTTTTGGAAATGGATGAGATCAACGATGATTTCCCCGAAACAGACGTGTCTATCGTGATCGGCTCAAACGACATTGTGAACCCTGCTGCGCAGGATGATCCAAACAGCCCTATTGCGGGGATGCCGGTGCTCGAGTGTTGGAAGTCAAAACAGGTCTTTGTTTCTAAGCGGGGACAGGGTACGGGGTATTCAGGTATTGAAAACCCGCTGTTCTTCAAGGAAAACACGCGCATGCTTTATGGTGATGCAAAGGCCTCCTTGGATAAACTTCTGAGCATGATCGATTAAACGACGCGCGCGATAACTTTTAAGAGGCCCGCGTGACGATGTTATGCGGGCCTTTTTTGATAAGGTTTAAAATAGCCAACGGGGACAGATAGACGTGAATGCAGTACCATCCGCGTCTTTGATATGGCTATGATGTGCCCAATAGGGCGTAAGACAAAGGTAAAAAAATGGGTCAGATCACCGACCACCCGCTGCGTTATCAGCTTGCCAACGAGCTGCACACGAGACCATTTCCAACGCTCTCTGCACCAGGAACGGTCGCATTTCTTGCGCTCAAGCAATCCTCTGATACAGAGAGGAACAGAGAACAGGACCGTGCGCTTTTGCTCGATCTTTTAGACCGCTTTGGGGCACCCCATCCCCATCCTGATGCAACACATTATTTTGGCACACTGGGAAAAAACCAGCTCAAGTGGGAACAGCATACCGAATTTGTCACCTACACGTTGTTTCGTGAAGGGGTGCCAGAGCGTGCGTTTGATCCAGCAGAGTTTGAAGCCTTTCCAGCCGACTGGCTTGATGGCATTCAACATCTGCGCGTGACGTCTTTGATTATGCAGGTCGAGATGCGCGAAGACGATGGGGGGATCGTTGAAAAGGTACAAGAGTGGTTTGTACCAGAAAGCGTTGCGCTGAGTTCTATGTTAGATGGATCACTGGTTGCTGGTGGAGATTTCAGGATCGATGCTGCGGGACATTTGCGCTTTGCACTATTTGTGAGCAAAGGGAC
Source organism: Paracoccaceae bacterium (assembly GCA_011525185.1). GTDB lineage: Bacteria > Pseudomonadota > Alphaproteobacteria > Rhodobacterales > Rhodobacteraceae > LFER01. The sequence goes on from WTIQ01000344.1 coordinate 2,960, forward strand.
TGGCAATCGTCGCGTAGGGCGTGTGATCCAGCGTATATGTGAGATTGAGACTTACAAATCCATGTCTATGCTTGGCTTTGCCCGTGTAAAAGAGATGCGCGCGGAGCTGGATCGCTGTGATGCTGCGCTGATTGCGTTAATCTCAAACATGACTGAAACGGGAGATGCGCCCGAAAAAACGCTCACGGATCTCTTGAAAGTGACTGCCGAGTTGGAACAGCAGAGTGCCACAACTGCCTATCGATTGGCTGCGACAAAGGCTTATGAAGCGATTGTTCATCAACGTATCGAGGTTTTACGCGAAGAACGCTTTCAGGGGCGTCAAACTTTTCGTGAATTTATGATGCGCCGTTATGATCCGGCCATGCGTACCGTGAAAGCGACTGAAGAGCGGCTTATGACAATGACCAATCGGGCCACGCGGGCGGGCAATCTCCTAAGAACGCGCGTGGATGTGGAACGCTCGGCTCAAAATCAAAGCCTCTTGGCCAGCATGGACCGGCGCGCTGACCTTCAACTGCGGTTGCAAAAAACGGTCGAGGGGCTTTCGGTGGTCGCCATCAGCTATTATGCCGTGTCGCTTGCAGGCTACCTCTTGTACCCCTTGGCTGAAGTCCTAGGCATGAGCAAAGGCACACTAACCGCGCTGGCTACTTTGCCAATTTTGGCGCTGGTCTGGTGGCTTATCCATAAAGTCAGGGAAAAGATGGATTAGCCCTTTTTTTGTGTGTGACTGCAGTTAAAAATTAGCGCCCTCTAATCCTTGGGTCTAATGCATCACGCAGGCCATCGCCGAGGTAGTTGATGCTCAAAACCGTCAGGGAAATCGCAAGGCCGGGCCAGATCACACGCTCAGGGTAGAGTTGCAGATATTCGACCGCATCATTGAGGA
>WTIQ01000399.1 GCA_011525185.1 Paracoccaceae bacterium
CCACCAAAATGCATCGCAGCAATCACCGCAGGGTTTGGACGCCCATTAAAAGGAGGTGTCGTAGCCACAATGCGTGGCACCCCTGCGACACTGGCTGTTGCAACGGACATATGCGCGGAGGCCACCATTGGAAATTTACCACCCGGCACATAGCAGCCCACAGATTGCACTGGGATATTTTTATGACCCAAGATGACACCTGGCATGGTTTCAATCTCGATATCGAGCATGCTGTCACGCTGGGCTTGTGCAAAATTGCGCACCTGATCTTGCGCAAATTTGATATCCGCGATTTCTTGCTCCGTAAGCTCTGCAATGAGTGCGTCAATATCGGATGGGCTGAGCTTAAAACTTGTAGGACTGTATCCGTCGAACTTTTGAGACAACTCGCGAACAACCTGATCTCCACCTGTTTCGATTTGTGCGAGCGTTTCTTCAACAATCTGACGCACTTTATCGTTGTCAGCTGCCCGTTCCTCATCAGGTTTTCCAACTTTCAGGTATTTTGCCATCTTTTTGTCCTTTTAGAATGCGCAATCCCGCATCATCAAAATTGCAAGTCTTGACGCATAATACGACCAATTTAACCCGTTTCAAGGAAATAGTGCAAACGTGTGCAAAGATGAGTGACAAAAATTTAAAAGGGTAAGAAATCACTTAAAAATATTGAGTTTCAGTGCCTTAAGTTGAGGCAACTTAAGTAAGCTCAAGCATCCTGTTTAGTTCGGATGTTAAAATATTGAGATCATGGGGCGTCGAAAGCGAGTGATCACCGTCTTTGACCAAGATGAGACGCGAATCTTTTGCGCCGATGTGGTCAAAGAGGTTCAGCGCCGTTTCCCGCGTCACCACCCTATCCGCAGCCCCTTGCAACAGGAGGACAGGAAAATCGAAATTCAAAGGCGTGTCCATGACGAGATGCGTGCGTCCATCCTCTATCAGTCGTTTTGTAATGGGATAATCCTCACCATAGTCAGATGGCAGCATTGTAACGCCCTCATTCAAAACTTCGTCCTTTTGAGCTTGGGTAAAGTTTGCCCACATGCTCGCTTCGGTAAAATCTGGAGCGGCATTGATCGTGATGAGGCCTGCGATGTCCAAGTGAGGCAACTGCGCCAATATTAACGAAATCCACCCCCCCATTGAAGAGCCTATCAAAATGAGAGGGCCACTTGTTTTGGCTTGGATGATGTCACCTGCATCCTGCACCCAATCGCCAATGGCATGATCGATAAACGCACCAGAGGATTGCCCATGCCCTGCATAGTCAAAGCGCAAATAAGCTTGACCACACTCTTTTGCCCAGCGCTCCAAATGAACCGCTTTGGATCCTGACATATCAGACATGAACCCGCCAAGAAACACAACGGTTGGCCCCTCGCCTGATATATACTCATAAGCAATCTTACGGCCGAATGTGTTTTGATGAAACGAAGGCATGGCAGTCTCACTCGTTGATAATTTGCACTCCTAGATCGAATACAGCCTCAAACGGCTTCAAACAATATTAAAGGCCTGCAAAAAAATCTGGATTTGAATGGGTAATATGTACAGGTTGCGGAGCATTATTGCTCTTTATCTTCATTTAGCATCTTGACGATTGCCGAGTTAGAAATCACAAGAAGCATGAACCCGCAACCGGGCGTTTTTGTAGGCGCCAAAACGACGAGGAGGCAGAGACATGCCCGATATTACCGTTACACTCCCTGACAATTCACAACGTGCCTATCCTTCTGGCTCAACAGCCGCGGATATCGCAGCCGACATTTCAAAATCTTTGGGCAAAAAGGCAATCAGCGCCACAGTCGATGGCGCGCACTATGATCTGCAATGGCCGATTGAGAGGGATTGTAGCCTCGCGCTGCACACCATGAAAGACCCCGAGCAAGCGCTTGAACTTATTCGCCATGATCTAGCCCACATCATGGCGCGCGCCGTGCAAGAGATTTGGCCTGACGTCAAAGTGACCATCGGACCAGTGATCGAAAACGGTTGGTATTATGATTTTGACCGCCAAGACCCGTTTACCCCAGAAGATCTTGGACGCATTGAAAAAAAGATGAAAGAGATCATCAATCTCTCCGATCCCGTGAGAACTGAAGTCTGGAGCCGTAAAGAGGCGATTGCCCATTATGAGGCGAATAACGAACCTTACAAAGTCGAGCTGATTGACGCCATTCCTGGTGATGAACCTTTGCGCATGTATTGGCACGGGGAATGGCAGGACCTCTGCCGTGGCCCACATTTGCAGCACACGGGCCAAGTGCCTGCAGATGCGTTCAGGCTCATGTCAGTTGCTGGTGCCTATTGGCGCGGTGATAGCGACCGTGCCATGCTTCAACGCATTTACGGTGTTGCCTTTTTGAACCGCGAAGCCCTCAAGGCCCATCTCACAATGCTTGAGGAGGCTGCAAAGCGCGATCACCGCAAGCTTGGCCGTGAAATGAACCTCTTTCACATGCAGCCCGAAGCCCCTGGACAGATTTTTTGGCACCCCAATGGGTGGCGTATCTTTACCACGCTGCAAGACTATATGCGCCGCAAGCAGCGCAAAAGCGACTATGTCGAGGTCAACACGCCGCAAGTCTTGGACCGTAAGCTTTGGGAAGCATCAGGACATTGGGAAAAATATCAGGAGAATATGTTTATTCTCGAAGTGGATGAAGAGCACGCCCGCGAAAAGGCAGTTAATGCGCTCAAACCGATGAATTGCCCAGGCCATGTGCAGATCTTTAATCAGGGTCTTAAATCCTATCGCGATCTTCCTCTGCGGATGGCCGAGTTTGGTGCTTGTAACCGCTATGAACCCTCAGGCGCCCTTCACGGTATCATGCGTGTACGCGGGTTTAAACAGGATGATGGTCATATCTTTTGTCGCCCGGATCAAATTGCCTCTGAGACCAAAGACTTTATTGAATTTCTATCTCAGGTTTATGCCGACCTCGGCTTTGAGCGTTTTTCAATCAAATTCTCTGATCGTCCAGAAAAGCGCTCTGGAACTGATGAGGTCTGGGACCGCGCTGAGGCAGCCCTGCGTGAAGCGACCACTGCGGCGGGCTGTACATTTGAACTCAATCCAGGTGAAGGGGCGTTTTATGGTCCAAAGCTTGAGTTTGTTCTCACCGACGCGATTGGGCGGGATTGGCAATGCGGAACCCTACAGGTGGATTTTGTCCTCCCAGAACGCCTAGACGCCAATTACATCGGCGCTGATGGGGAAAAACACCGCCCCGTTATGCTGCACCGTGCCTGCCTTGGCTCGTTTGAGCGCTTTATCGGTATCTTGATCGAAGAACATGCTGGCAAACTTCCCTTCTGGCTTGCGCCGCGGCAAGTCGTGGTGGCGGCGATTGTCACCGATGCCAATGACTATTGTTTAGAGGTGGTCAGCGCATTGAAAGCAGCGGGCATTCAGGCCGAAGCGGACCTGCGTAATGAAAAGATCAATTATAAAGTCCGCGAGCATTCTGTCTGTAAGGTCCCTGTAATTCTCGCCTGTGGCATGCGCGAAGTCGAAGAGCGCACTGTATCGCTCCGTCGTCTCGGCGAAAAGCAAACAAGCGTAAGAGCGCTAGAAGACGTGGTGAGCGAGCTTTCCATAGAAGCAAGCCCCCCTGATCTGCAGTAGCGCGGTCAAGCTTTCAGTTCATAATACATTGCCTTAAATGGAAAGGACGCCGCAAAGCATAGGCGTGCGTGTCCGTGACACGGTATGAACTTCACGGCTTTTCACAGCTCTGTGAAACACGAATTCGTGTATTGGATGTGAACATATTCCTTTGATAGCTCCACGATACGCTCAAAATTTGGGTAAGCTAATCAATGACGTAAAGGAATAAAAGATG
>WTIQ01000324.1 GCA_011525185.1 Paracoccaceae bacterium
GTTGTGTTCTTGGAGCACTAAGCGCAACCCAACTTGCTGGCCCAGTTCTGGCCCAAAGCGCCGAAGAAAAAGCAAATATTTACGAGCAGCTTGATTTGTTTGGCGATATTTTTGAACGCATCCGTTCGCAATACGTCGAAGAGGTAGACGAAGCAGATTTGATAGAGGCAGCGATTAATGGGATGCTCACCTCGCTTGACCCTCACTCAAGTTACCTTTCCCCCAAAGCGACCGAAGAAATGCGCTTTCAGACGCGCGGCGAATTTGGCGGGCTCGGAATTGAAGTCACTCAACAAGATGGCTTTGTGAAAGTCGTCTCGCCGATGGACGGCACACCCGCTGATCAAGCTGGCATCGAGGCGGGCGATTTTATCACCCATGTAGATGGCGAAAGCGTCTTGGGCCTTACCCTCAACCAAGCTGTTGATTTGATGCGCGGGCCAGTAGGATCAGAAATTATCATCACCGTTGTGCGAGAAGGTGAAGATGAGCCTTTTGATGTCACTATCATTCGCGACACCATCAAACTCAAAGCTGTGCGCACCCGATTAGAAGGCAAAGCCGTTGTCCTTCGAGTGACAACCTTTAATGACCAGACCTACGACAATCTCGCCGAAGGCATAAAAGACACCGTGGAAGAGGCTGGCGGCATTGATAAAATCGACGGTTTTGTCCTTGATTTACGCAATAACCCTGGAGGGCTGCTGTCGCAGGCGATCAAAGTATCCGATGCTTTTCTTGAAAAGGGAGAAATCGTCTCCACAAGGGGGCGTGATCCGCAAGATGGGGATCGGTACAACGCAAATCCAGATGACCTTGCTCAAGGGAAAACAGTTGTGGTGCTGATAAATGGCGGTTCGGCGTCAGCTTCTGAAATCGTGGCGGGCGCGTTACAGGATCACCGACGCGCTATTGTTGTGGGGACAAAGAGCTTTGGTAAAGGATCGGTTCAAACCGTCATGCCGCTCCGCGACAACGCGGCCATGCGCCTAACGACAGCGCGATATTATACACCATCAGGTCGTTCCATTCAGGCGCTCGGCGTTTCTCCTGACATTGTTGTGGAACAGCCAAGACCCACGCCCCTTGATGAAACGCAAGAGGAAGAGAGACAGGCGCGCAATGAGTCTGATCTGCGCGGCTCTTTGGATAACGACAGTCTCACAGAGGAAGAACGTAACCAGATTGAGGCCGATCGCCTAGCGGCTGAAAAATCGGCAGAGCTTCGGGAGCAAGACTATCAATTGGCTTATGCTATTGATCTGCTCAAAGGGCTTCGCGTTATTTCGTCAGACGATTAAGCGCTGTGAACCACCTCTCTGCATTACATTTCCCCTAGGCGCATCAACTAAGGAAAAACCGAATGTCTTCGATCAATATTGAGAGCCTGCCTTACAGGGATAACGTTGGCATCATGTTGGTAAATGAGGATAATCGGGTTTTTGTAGGCCAAAGGCGCGATAACCACCAAGAGGCATGGCAAATGCCTCAGGGAGGCATCGATCCAGGCGAAACGCCCGAAACAGCTGCAGTTCGAGAACTAGAGGAAGAAACCGGAGTAAGTGCGGAGCGCGTCACTATAATAGCTGTTACAGAGGATTGGATCGCATATGACCTCCCCGTTGAGTTGATCGCAAAACTTTGGAGCGGTCGCTATAGGGGTCAGCGCCAAAAATGGTTTCTCATGCGGTTCTTAGGCACGGATGAACACGTACAAATCGAAACCGATCATCAGGAGTTCTCGAAATGGAAGTGGCTCGATATTGATCAGCTTGAGGATCATATCGTCCCCTTTAAACGTGAGGTCTATCGGCAGGTCATTGCCGAGTTTGCGCCTAAAATATTGAGCTAACCGACGCTTTTCCTTGCGCTTCCCCCATTTATTTTCCACCTTGTCAACAATGGTTTTTGAGGAGGAATTTAAATGTCATCATATATCTTCAAATCAGCAAAAGATCAGGCCCTTGCGATACGGCAACGGGTTCTAAAGTCCATCGATCTTTTGGAGGAACATTTTAAGCAAATCGATAACGTCAATCCACAGATCAATGCAGTCATTTGGCAAGACAGAGAGGCAGCGCGTAAAGCCGCATGGGAACTCGACAATGAGGCTGCCAAGGGGCATTTTCGCGGCCCCCTCCACGGTGTCCCTGTCACTGTGAAAGAGAGCTTTGATATAAAAGGCGCACCAACGACCTGGGGGGATCCCCATTACAAAGACAACATCGCCACAAGCGATAGTGACCCTGTCGCACGCTTACGCGCCTCAGGTGCCATTGTGTTTGGTAAAACAAATGTGCCCCTGAATCTGGTGGAGTGGCAAAGTTTTAATGAAATTTATGGCACAACCAATAACCCTTGGGACAACTCCCGTACCCCTGGCGGCTCTTCAGGCGGCTCGGCGGCGGCGCTGGCCTCTGGGATGACTGCGCTTGAAGTGGGCAGTGATATCGGCTCCTCCATTCGCAATCCCGCCCATTATTGTGGCGTCTTTGGGCTAAAGCCAACGTTTAAAATCGTCTCTTCACGTGGTCAGAGCCTCTCTGAATGGCACAGCGAAACCGATATTGCGGTTGCAGGCCCCCTTGCCAGAAGCGCGGGGGACTTAAAGCTCGCCTTTGAGACTATTCAAGGATTACGCAACATTGATGCAAGTGCATTTCAAAACCACTTGCCCCAAGACACGCGAAAAGAGCTTAAGGACTTCACCATCGGACTGAAATTGGATGACGCCGAAAGCCCTGTTGAGACCGCCTATCTCGACGCACTGGAAGGTTTTGTCGAGAAACTGGCCCGCGCGGGCGCAAAAATTGTCCGTGATCCCCAACCCGAGGTCAACACAACAGAGCATTTCCAACTCTACCTTAGCCTACTGGGCGCTGCAATGTCGGCAAGCGCAAGCGAAGAAGACGTAAACAAGCTCAGAGAGGCTGTCACAGCCGTCGGAAATAAGCGTGTGAGCGAGGTCTGCGGGACGCGCTACGCTGGTATGTCCCTACTGCATCGCGATTGGCTAAACCTGCACAACAAACGCCTCTCTCATCGTCTGGCTTTTGATGCCTATTTTGAAAATGTCGATATATTGATTGCACCCGTTTGTGGCTCTCCTGCGTTCAAACATAATCAAAACGGGCCCCGATATAGCCGCTTTTTGTCGATCAATGGCGTGGACCATCCTGAAATGGCTCAAACCTTCTGGTCGGGGTATTCAGGTGTTGTAGGTCTGCCCAGCGTCGTGGGCCCAATTGGCCAAATCGACGGCCTTCCAGTGGGCTATCAAGGGATCGCGGGTCACGGTCGCGACTTTAGCGCACTTGCCTTTGCCGAGGCTGTTGAACGCGAGATCGCAGGCTATACGCCGCCCCCGCTGTAAGGCGCATACGTCTCAAAATCAGCATCCTCAAAGACCGAGGTCGATGCATAAACGGTTAAGGCGAAAAGCACCACTGACTTAAGCATCGAACCGATCTGGGGAGAGTGCCGCGATAATATCTCTAGGCAAATCGTTTTGCCGCCCAAGGATCAAATCACGCACGAGCGCACTCGCCGCCGCTGCCGTTTGAAAACCGTATCCCCCCTGACCACAAAGCCAGAAGAAGGACCTGCACTGAGGTGAGCGTCCGATCACCAAACTTCTGTCAGGAGCAAAGGTCCGAAGTCCCGCCCAATTTACTGTCATGCGCCTCACGGGAGCTGACATCATCTCTTCGAAATTGGCTAAACCCTGCGCCAAGATCGTATCATCAGCCCAAGCGTCCTGTGGCTCCATCGGGTCTTCATCTGCGGGAGAAACGATCAATGCGCCTGCGTCGGGC
>WTIQ01000342.1 GCA_011525185.1 Paracoccaceae bacterium
GCATAACGCGGCTCCTACATAGAAATGAGGCCCGCGCCTGCCGAGGTAGAAGGCAGGCGCGGTCCAGTGGTAGCAGTGGGCGGGATGTTTTTGCTTTCATTTTCTGTTGTGCAAATGGCTTTACACGGGTTTCACGCCGTTTCTTTACCCATCACTCGGGTTAGATAGAGAAGAATCCGTCAGGCGCTCTTTGAACCAATAATAGGACGACTTTGGCGTACGCTTTTGTGTCTCAAAATCGACATGGACAAGGCCAAAACGCTTATCGTAGCCAAAGGCCCATTCGTAATTATCAAGAAGCGACCAAGCAAAATATCCCTGAACTGGCGCGCCTCTCTCAATCGCTTGTTGAACCTGCGCGAGGTGTTTTTCAAAATAGGAAACGCGCTCGGGATCATGGACCACATCACCAACACATTGATCCGCATTGGCCATGCCATTTTCCGTCACAAAAAGGGGCAGATCGCCCGTATAATCCCGCGCAACGCGCATAAGCAAAGCAGAAAGCCCCTCTGGGTAAATTTCCCAATCCAAATCGGTTTTTGGCAAGGGACCTGGCACATCCTTCAAATGAGGCCATGCGCCCTCTGCTGGTGCAATTATTTTGCGTGTGTAATAATTTATACCAACCCAATCTATCGGCGTTGCAATGTCCTCAAAATCATCCTGCCAACCTTTGGGTAAATGCGGCTCTAATGCTGGCAAGATGATCTCTGGATAGGATTTATGAAACACCGAGGATAAAAAGAACTTATTATAAATGGCGTCATAAACTTCAGCGGCATATCTGGCCTCTTTGCTCTCATCCACGGGCTGCGCATATTCGAGATTAAAGACGCAGCCCAAGTTGTCTTGCCCCAAATCACGCAAGCGCTGCGTTGCCCGTCCATGGGCCAGCATCACATGATGCATTGCGCGCGCTGTTGCTCTTATATCCCGAAGTCCTGGCGCATGGGCGCCGATAAAATGGCTCAGAAACGACACACACCAAGGCTCATTTAGTGTTGCCGTGCGAAAAACACGATCCCCAAGTCGCCTGATCACCACCTCGCAATAATCTGCAAACCAATGCGCGATTTCGGGATTACGCCACCCCCCAAGATCATTCAACGCAGAGGGCAACTCCCAATGATAGAGCGTAAGATAGGGCTTAAAGTCCCGCTCAAGCATCGCATCAACCAAACGCTCATAATAGTCCAAGCCCGCTTCATTTACCTGACCACTCCCCTCTGGAAGAATGCGGCTCCAACTGGTTGAAAACCGATAGCTGTCAAAACCACACTTAGCGACCAAATCAAGATCATCTTCAAAGCGATGATAATGATCACAAGCAGTGGCCCCATTTTCGCCGCGTTCGACATTTCCTGAGACATCTGCAAAATCATCCCAATGACAACGCCCAGCCCCGCCAAAACGATGCCCCTCTATTTGATAGGCAGATGTGGCGGTTCCAAATTCAAAATTGCCTGAAAATTGAGCACGAAGGGGGGACATTTAGCGCCTTTCTCTTGTCTTGTATTGACCCTAACTTATCAGGTGGTTACACCAATGCCACGGGAACTACAAAACGAACCGTGCCCCAGAATAATGACAAGGGGCAACAATTGGGAGACTAAAATGACCATGAAACTAAAAACGCTCGGCGGAGCGGCCTTTGCTGCTGTGGCCAGTGCTGGACTGGCGAGTGCGGATGTCTGCGATACGCCATCAAAACTTGGTGACTTGGGAAGCTTTGAGGGCGAAGTTATCACCATCGCAGGCTCAATGCTGGGCACCGACGAGGAATTTCTGACAAACACAGCGAGCTGCTTTGAAAAAGCGACGGGCGCCAAAATTCAATATTCTGGCTCTCGTGATTTTGCGGCTTTGATCGTTGCCGACTTACGCTCGAACAATGCGCCAAACATCGCAATTTTCCCCCAACCCGGTCTTGCAGGTGATATGGCAAAAGAGGGACATTTGGTTCCGCTCGGTGACGATTTGGCAAAATGGATGGCGGCCAATTATGGTGCGGGTCAGTCTTGGGTTGATCTGGGCACATATTCAGATGCAAACGGAAAAGAAGACTTTTACGGCTTTGCCTTTAAAATGGACCTGAAGTCACTGGTTTGGTATTCACCTGAACAATTCGAAGACAATGGCTATGACATTCCCTCCACAATGGAAGAGTTGATTGCTCTGTCCGATCAAATGGTAGCGGATGGCAATACACCATGGTGCATCGGTATCGAATCTGGGAATGCAACAGGATGGACCGCCACCGACTGGATGGAAGATTTAATGTTGCGCACAGCAACACCAGAAACATATGACCGTTGGGTTTCTAACGACCTTCCCTTTAACAGCGCTGAAGTCGTCAATGCGATGAATGTCTTTGGTCAGTTTTCGCGCAATGATGATTATGTGGCAGGCGGCGCTGCCTCAGTTGCAACGACATCTTTTGGCGATGCTCCAAAGGGCCTCTTTACATCACCACCAAGCTGCATGATGCACCGTCAAGCCTCATTCATCTCTGGCTTCTTCCCGAATAAAGGTGCCGAGCTTGCTAATGGCGAAGCAGACTTCTTCTACTTCCCACCCTATGCTTCTGCAGATCTCGGAAACCCAGTTCTCGGTGCGGGTACTCTTTGGACAATGACAAAAGATAGCCCAGCCACACGTGCGTTTTTCCAGTTTATGACCGAAGCTTCAGCGCACGAAGCATGGATGTCACAAGGTGTATTCTTGACAGCGCGCAAGGGTGCAAATCTTGATGCTTATGCGACAGAAGCACTGCGCAAACAGGGTGAAATTTTGACAAATGCGACAACCTTCCGCTTTGATGCCTCTGACCTGATGCCAGGTGCAATCGGTGCAGGCGCATTCTGGTCTGAGATGACAGCCTTTGCCAACGGTCAGGACGCGCAAACCACAGCCGATAATATTCAGGCAGCTTGGGACGCGATCAAGTAATCCTATGATCTTATAAGATCAAAATGGAGCGTGGCACGATCGTTACGCTCCATCTTACACACATTCATTTCGAACACACTGGCCTTTAGGTTCCTTTCATGCATTCGGTAAAAACAGCAATCGCTGGAAATGGGCTCGCCATTATCTTAACGGTGGTCTTTTTACTTCCAATCACGGGATTTGTATTGTTTTTGACAACAGCACCGCTGGACAATGCATTTGCCGCCATTGGGATGTGGTTGCATGAGACCTATGACTGGTCAGTTTCCCCTTTTGAAACAAAAGAACGCTTTGCCAAGATCGGGTTTGCCCTGCGCGCCGTTGTCATCGCTGTTGGCATTTCATTTCTCTACTACGGGATCACAAACTGGTTAAATCAGGGTCTGGCGCGCATACGCTCGGGGGGCTCCTTGGGCAAACAATCAGCCATCATCGAGGCTATTCAGCCTTGGATTTTTGTCGGACCAGCCATTACTCTTTTGCTTCTATTCCTCTTGATTCCCGGGTTTTTAACCCTGTCTATTTCATTTCAAGAGGCCGATGGAGCCTTTACAAACCGCAACTATGCTTTTCTCTGGGATCCTGCGGCACTCGGATATGGACAGTTTCGCCTTGCCATGCGCAACAGCCTGTTATGGTTGATCCTTGTGCCCTCTTTTTGCATTATGCTGGGCCTTTTGATTGCTGTTTTGGCAGATTCAGTGCGCTGGGGTGTGGTTGCCAAAACCTTTATATTTGTCCCACTTGCGATCTCTTTCGTAGGGGCGGCTGTGATCTGGCGCAATATCTTTGCAGGCGGTGGTATCGAGCCACAAGAAGCGATCAACGGATTTACACCATCCTATCAAATCGGCCTTTTGAAATCCCTCTTGGGCCATACAGCAGAATACAATGAGCCGCTTTATAACCTGAAGTTTTGGGGTAACTTTTTCCTCATGTGGATTTTGGTCTGGGTGCAAACTGGCTTTGCCATGGTGATCTTTTCCGCAGCACTGCGCGGCGTTCCCCAGGACACAATCGAAGCGGCCACCATTGACGGGGCAAACCCGTTTCAAATGTTCTTTAGAGTGAAACTGCCACAAATCTATTCAACAGTCCTAGTTGTTTGGACCACTCTTGTGATCCTCGTGCTAAAAGTCTTTGACATTCCTTATGCGCTCTCTGCCAATGACGACGATAAGCTCTTGCTTGCGACGATGATGGAAAGCGCACGAAACAGCTGGTCACAAGGCGGTGACAATGTGGACAACCTCTTTGCCGCGATTGCGATCATGCTCATGCTGACCGTGGTACCCAATATGGTCTTTAACGCATGGCGCATTCGACGCGAACAAAAAGACTTGGAGGGCTCATGATCAACAAAACGCTTAGCAATGTTGTGCTTGCCCTGATCGTCTTTATCTGGGTTGTGCCCTTTGTGGCGCTTGTCACAACCTCGTTGCGCTCTGAAACAGCCTCCAAGACATCGGGATTTTGGACCGCTTATACGCCAACCGAGCTGGGCCACCGCTTTAGCACCCATGACAAGGGAAGCGTAGAAAACGTGACCCTTATAGAAGGGAATATCTTTGAGCGGCTGAATATGGATAAAGAGAGCTTTCGCGTCTCAGGGGAGGTGCAATCAATCCTATTCAAAGGACGCATTCCCGATCCAGATAACCCCGGTAAAACCAAGTTGATCCGAAAGCTGGTGCCCGCAGGTGAGGTTATGGATGTACGTGGGGGCGATTTTGTGTTTCAACCCAACGGCGATTTTACCTGGCGCTTTGAAGAGGCCAGCACGCCAAAGCCCAAGAAAATGGACGTCTTCATCGATCAAAACCCTGTCTTTGGCTCGGACGCCTATGAGCAAGTTCTGCTCAATGACAAAAACGTGCCCAACGCCCTTATTTCATCTTTCATTGTGACAATCCCAGCAACCATCATTCCCATTACCATCGCGGCTTTTGCGGCCTATGCCTTTGCTTGGATGCAATTCCCGGGGCGCGATTGGCTTTTTGTTATTGTCGTCTCTCTCATGGTGGTGCCAACGCAACTGGCTTTCCTGCCCGTTTTACAAGGCTTTAGCGGGATCGCCTCTTGGGCAACCGCGCTTAATCAATGGCTAACCGATTGTGAGCTCAACGACACCTGCCAAGTGGCTTCTAAATCCTTTGCAGGACTATGGGTCACTCATACCGCCTTTGGCCTTCCTCTCGCGATCTACCTTTTGCGCAACTATATCGTCGGCTTGCCAAAGGAGCTTTTGCAAAGTGCTCGCATCGACGGAGCAAGCCATTTGCAAATTTTCACCAAAATCATCGTACCACTTTCGGTCCCTGCGCTGGCCTCTTTTAGCATTTTTCAGTTCCTATGGGTCTGGAATGATTTGATTGTCGCGCTCTATATTGGCCCCAATAATGCCTCCGATCTGGTCTTTCCGATCCTTTTGCAAAAACAACTCGGCACATTCAAAGATCAGCTCCACCTGTTGAACGCCTCGGCAGTGATTTCAATGATCGTGCCTGTGATCGTATTTTTGTCGATGCAAAGATACTTTATCCGCGGGTTGCTCGCAGGTTCGGTCAAGGGAGGGTAAGAGATGAGCACGCTTGAGTGGTGGGAAACGGCGATCATTTATCAAATCTATCCAAGATCGTTTAACGACAGCAACGACGATGGCATAGGAGATCTGAACGGCATTATTGAGCGACTGGACTATATTGCAGGTCTTGGAATTGACGCTATCTGGATCAGTCCCTTTTTCACTTCGCCGCAGAAAGATTTCGGATATGATGTTGCGGAGTATTGCAATGTAAACCCAGAGTACGGCACCCTTTCCGATTTTGATCGGCTTTTGGAGTTGGCCCATGAAAAGGGTCTGAAAGTGATGATCGACATTGTGCCAGCGCATTGCTCGGATCAACATCTCTGGTTTCAAGAAAGCCGCGCCTCACGAGACAATGACAAGGCTGACTGGTTTCACTGGGTCGATCCGCTGGCAGATGGATCAGCGCCAACAAATTGGCTTTCATTTTTCGGAGGTCGCGCCTGGACGTGGGAGCCACGGCGCCAACAATATTATCTCCATAATTTTTTGCCCAGCCAACCCAACCTAAACCATGCCAATCCCAAAGTGCGTGAAGCAATGATGGATGTCGCCAAATTCTGGCTTGAGCGGGGGGTTGACGGGTTTCGACTTGATGCCGTTCATACCGTCAATGCAGATCATCCTCCGTTTCAAAATAATCCAGCCGATCCAGATTTCGTACTTGGACCCCTGCCGCAAGATCAACAGCCTTTTTTCCGGCAATTGCATGACGCCGCACAGCTCAATCAACCCGCGATACAGACCCTCGTGCGGCAATTTAGAGCCTTAGCGGATCAATATGACCCTCCGCGCTTTCTCATGGGGGAAGTGGATGGAGACGGAGAAAACGCGATAGAGATCAGCAAGACCTTTACCCAAGAGGGCCATTTTCACGCCACCTATAATTTCGACTTGCTTGAATGGGATGGGCTCTCGATCTCAGAGATGAAAGCGGCCATTTCAAAGGCTGTTGGTGCATTTAACGAGAGCGGCCGCCTGAGTTTTTCCTTTTCCAACCATGATGTCCCAAGAGTAGCGACACGACAATTGGCAAAGCTTGGTCTAGATGAAACAAAAAGCCGCAAGATGCAGCTTTTGTTGTTGAAGCTTGAGGCAAGCCTCATCGGATCAACCTGTATGTATCAGGGCGAAGAACTCGCGCTAACAGATGTTCAGGATATTCCACTTGCCGATATGCAGGACCCTTGGGGGGTGGAGTTTGCTCCTGCTTTTCTGGGACGCGACACCTGTAGAACACCGATGGTCTGGCGCAAAGCGGACCCCAATGGCGGCTTTTCAAATGCCAATAAGACATGGCTGCCTGTTTCTGAGGCGCATCTGGATCACGCGGGATTGGATGCGGCAGAAGATAAAACATCGCTCTATCACCAGCTAAAGCAGTTCCTAACATGGCGCAAAGCCCAAGATGCTTTTATGACGTCAAATCAGATGTCTGATATTTCTGGCGGTGAGAACGAGATTGTATTTGATCGTATATCACAGACACAAGTCCTGCGCTGTCACTTTGATTTTGTGACCCTAACGGCTCAGTTTGAAGAGGTTTAAATGGCTCAAGTCGAATTACACAATGTAAACAAGGCCTTTGGCTCCACTCAAGTCATTACAAACGTTGAGCTTGAGATTAACAAAGGCGAATTTGTTGTCTTTGTCGGACCCTCAGGCTGTGGAAAATCGACCCTATTGCGGCTTATTGCGGGGCTGGAGAGTTTGACAAGCGGCGAGATTATCATCGCCGATCGCCCTGTCATGGATCTCCCCCCCTCGGAGCGGGGCATTGCAATGGTCTTTCAATCCTATGCGCTTTATCCACATATGAGCGTGTTTCAAAACATGGCCTTCTCGCTTTCGCTGCAAGGCATATCAAAAGCAGAGATTGCAAAGCGCGTGCAAGCGGCGGCAAAAATTTTGCAAATGGAGCACCTCTTGGATCGGCGCCCAGCGGCGCTATCTGGTGGTCAGCGTCAGAGGGTTGCTATCGGGCGGGCAATTGTGCGCAATCCGGATGTGTTTTTGTTTGATGAACCACTCTCAAACCTAGATGCTGCGCTTCGCCATGACACCCGTGTCGAAATCTCTAAGCTGCATCGCCAACTTGGGGCCACAACGATTTATGTCACCCACGATCAGGTCGAAGCCATGACCTTGGCCGATAAAATTGTGGTGTTGAAAGACGGCGAAGTCATGCAGGTCGGTGCCCCGATGGATTTGTTCAATCAGCCCGATAATGAATTTGTGGCTGGTTTTTTAGGATCACCCAAAATGAACTTTTTTGACGGTATATTGGGTGAAATAGACACAGAAAATGGGTCTGGACATTTTGAGGGAGAGGGCCTCAACATCGCAGGTGTCCGTCTTGTAAGCCGTGATAAAACAAGGGGCGACAAAATGCGGCTCGGCATTCGGCCTCAACACCTTGTTTTGGACGAAAAAGGACAACTCACAGGCACGATCACCCTCATCGAGCGATTGGGAACGGAAACTGTTGTCGAACTGGTTACCGACGCGGGAACCCTGTTTAGATACGCAACCCCCGAAGCCCCTGAATTTGCAACCGGCGATAGAGCGCATTTTTCATTCGACGCGAGCCGCGGTCATCTCTTTTAGGACATAACCCGTCCGTCTTTTATGCATGATCTAACGAGAGTTATCATCTCATCCAAATCCGCAACACGCGGGTTGGTGCCGTAGGCGCTATCTTGCATCGCTTTTTCGGCAATCCGCTCAACACAGCTTTCTGGCACGCCGATCTCGTTCAAGGATACTGGAATATTAAGTCGATCAAGTAGAGCCTCTATATGGGCACAAAACGCGTCTTGTGAGGCGGTGCTTAGACCCATAGCCTGCGACATACGCTCTACTTTGGTGTCTAATCCTGGTAAATTATAACGCAAAACAGTGGGAAGCACGATCGCGTTTGTCAGCCCATGTTGTGTATCATATTCAGCCCCAACCATATGCGAAATAGCATGAACGAGCCCAAGCCCCTTCATGAATGCAATACCTGCAAGACATGATCCAACAAGCATCGAACCACGCGCTGCGAGATCATCGGGGGCCTCATAGGCGCGGATCAGACTGTTTGAAATCAAAGACAGCGCCTCAAGCGCGAGCCCATCACAAAGGGGGTGAAAATCGGGCACGAGATAGGCTTCAACCGCATGGGTGAGCGCATCAACCCCCGTCCAAGCCGTCAAATTTGCAGGAAGCGCTAGAGTCAATTCAGGGTCTAACTGGGCCAAAGAGGGCTTGAGATCAGGATGCCAGATACAAAACTTCATCCCCTTCTTCACATGCGTGACCATTGCGGTGCTCTCTGTTTCCGCACCTGTTCCAGCCGTTGTCGGAACCGTGATCAACTTTGGAAAGCTGTGATCTTTGGGCATAACTGGAACGGGCTGTTCAAATTCAAAATCCCAAAGATCAATATCATTGAGCGCAGTAAGGCAAATTGCTTTTCCGCCATCCATGGCACTGCCGCCACCAATGGCAATCACACTATCATGTCCCCCTGTTTCAAACAGATCACAGCCCGCGCCAATCTCATCATCGCGCGGATTAGGGGAGATATCGCAAAAGAGATCGCAATATAGACCCTTGTCCTGCAAAATCTGTTTAAGCTGAATGATAAATGGCAGCTTCGCGCTTGTGCGATCTGTTACGATTAAAGGTCGTTGAATACCCAGCGCAGAACATGTTTCACCAAGCTCAGCGAGCCGTCCTGGTCCGTAGGCTATAGGCACTGGAAAGGACCAGTCCTGGGGTGTCAACAATTGCGTATCATCTAGCATGGGATATCCTGTCTATGAGTGATGCTCAATCGAGTTTACCCAAGCTTTCAAAAATTTGGCAAGTCCATAGCCGAGAGGAAAGACCTCTTGCGATTTTAGGCGCATCAGGGCGCGTCCGGGCAGAGGTCGGTCGACAGCACGCCTAAAACGGGCGTTGCCACATAGCTCATCAAGGGCAGCTCGAGTGCCTGACGGTGCAGTATTCTCGGCGCTCCAACGCTTTCAAATAGCGCGGAGGCCTGAGAAGAAAATTCATCAACGCGATTTGTGCGTTCGATGAAAAGGGCTGGCGCGTCACAGAGTGCCACCGAAAAGGCACCCCGAAAACCGTATCTTTGCAATTGCTTTAGTGACCAGACATCATACTCGGAAAACTGGAGGGCCAGCATCCCCGTTTGAGAATATTCAACCGTTGCAATCCATGTCGCACCTGTCTCTTTCAAAGTTTGCTCAATCTCTGCGCGCGTAGCTGTCCAACCGCGCGTTTGATTTGGCGGATTATCAGCCTGTCCAAATGGAACATACGGATTGAATGCAGCAAAAAAGAGGCCAAAGCTCATAACAATCGCTAGCCCTGTCGATAGAGCCCGCCAATATCTAATGGCCTTGATCTGGCAAAGGCCATAAGCGGCAAGGAGCGCAATATAGCCTTGTAGCGGAACAATCCAGTTGGCCTGAACTTGGGCATGGGTGGAATGATAGAAAAAATAAAGAAAAAGCGGCAAGGCGGGTAAATTCAAAAACGCCATATCAGGCATACGCGCCCTTAGCCCTGTCCGTAACCCCAGAAAAGCAAAATAGGTCACCAGAGGCGTCGGAGCCAATAAAAGCAGAGCGCCATATTCAAGAAGGTAGTTGGGCGTAAACTGCTCACTACTCAATCGTTCGCTTTGCCGCTCAAGGCCTAGCCAATCCATTTCAATATTCCACAATAGATAGGGAATAACGGGCAATATCGCCGCTAGAATGGCGAGATAGGGAAACTTTGTTTGCAAAAACACTCTGCCTTTTGCAGTCCCAAAGAGATAGGCCAGTAATCCAAGGGCAAGAAAGGCGTTTGTAAACTTTGACAGAACACCTAAGCCGATAAAAAGACCCGTAACACACCACCACGAGAGGCTAACGCGGCTTTGGGGTTCGGTGTGAATGGCATAAAGAGCAGCCCAAAGCGCGGCGATCCAAAAGAACAGGGAGGGCGCATCGGGTGTGGCAAAGCTTCCGAGCGTAAAAACGAGACTATTGAGGTGAAAAAATAGGGTCGCGGTCGGTGCTATAGACCTTAGGTCTGGCCAGAGGCGTCTTGCCATGTCCCCAACAAGCATGCCCGAGGCAACGACAGTTAGAATGGACACAAACCGCAGGCCCAGTGGTGTTTCACCAAAGATCTGCACACCAAGATGTATGAAGTAAGCAATCATTGGCGGATGATCGTAATATCCCAAGGCCAAATCGCGCGACCAGAGGGCATAATAGGCCTCATCATCAAAATTTGGTACCAAAATTGCGATGGCAAAATGAAGAAGAAGGAATATGACACTTACCGAAGTGGTGGTTAAGCGCATAAGATGGGTCCTTTACGTCAGCACAGAGTTAAGCTAGCACGATGCGGCTAGAGAGGAAACGGCTTTTCCTAGATCATGTCAGATCAAGTGAAGAACCAATATATGTGCAAACGCACGATGTTCATTGTCCGAAGGTGACTTGATGTATGATTTGACGGTTGTAATACCGACGTTCAATGAAAAGAGTAACGTCAGACCGCTCTTTCAGGTGCTCCAAGCGGCTCTGATGGGTCAGAACTGGGAGGCCGTCTATGTGGATGATGACAGCCCAGATGGTACAGCGGATGAAGTGCGCGCCCTCGCCTCTGAAGTCGAAAATGTGCGCGTGCTGCATCGAAAAGGGCGGCGCGGTCTCTCTGGGGCCTGTATTGAGGGCATTTTATCCTCAACATCTGAGTTTTGCGCTGTGATCGATGCAGATTTGCAGCATGATGAAAAAATTCTCCCCCAGATGCTAGGCGCATTACAAAAGGACGAAACACTTGATTTGGTGATCGGCAGTCGCAACATCTCAGGCGGCTCCAGCGGTGACGGCCTCTCCCCCATTCGGAAATGGGGGAGCGATCAAGCCACATCTATCACGCGGCGGCTTTTAAAAATTGAGGCCTCTGATCCGATGAGCGGCTTTTTCATGGTGCGGCGGCTCTCGTTTAATCAAATTGTGACGACTCTTCAAAGCGAAGGCTTTAAGATACTTGCCGATATGCTGGCGGCGTCATCTGGACGCTGGAACATCCTAGAAATTCCCTACACTTTTCGAGAGCGTCACTCAGGGGACTCGAAGATGAGTACAGCCGTGACGTTGGAGTTTTTGTCCCTGCTTCTCGCGCGGCTCTCGGGGGGGTTGGTCTCAATACGCTTTGTCCTCTTTGCTGCTGTGGGGTTTAGTGGGATTTTTGTTCAACTTGCAGCCATGAAACTTGTGTTGAGCACAGGTCAAATAAGCTTTGTCTGGGCGCAGACTTTCGGCGTATTTGTGGCAATCAATTCGAATTTCATCTTTAACAACCTCATCACCTTCCGAGACCATAGATTAAAGGGATCAGCCTTTTTCAAAGGCTTGTTTAGCTTTTATCTGGTCTGTGCCTTTGGCGCTTTGGTCAATATTGGAATTGCAAATATCGTCTATTCAACGCTCTCATCCTCGCTCTTCGCAAGTCTTTGTGGCGCTATTGCGGGTGCATTGTGGAATTTCATCGCTTCGTCTTTGTTTACCTGGAAGACCCGTTAATTCATCCGTTCAAAGGATGATCGGCGGCTGATCTGCAGTGACCTCAGGCGGCACCCCTTGGTATTTTTCAACCTCGACAAGGCAACTATGCGCGCTTGGGCCTTGACCAAGGCGGGAGGTTCCCTTGTCCCTCGTCAGAACATTCGCATTTCCATGCTTGCACAGGCTCTTAGGATCAGAAGGATCAAGCGGGTCATACCATGCGCCTGTGCTCATTTGCACCACGTGCCGGCGTAGGCCTTGGTCAATCACAACACCCCCAAGACAGGCGCCACGCGCGCTATACACTCTCACTATATCACCATCCTTCAAACCACGGTCGGCCGCATCCAAGGGGTTGAGATGAACCGCCTCTCTTCCCTTGATTTTTGACGCTTTGCTCACCCCGCCATGATCAATCTGAGAGTGAAGCTTTGCGCGGGGCTGGTTTGAGATCAAATGCAGCGGAAAGCCTTTATCTGATCCGCCAAGCCATTCATAGGGCGCACGCCAGACAGGGTGACCTGGGCAATCTTCATAGTCAAAATGTGCCACTGTTTGGGAAAATATTTCAATCTTTCCGCTCGGAGAGGTCAGGGGATGCTGGAGCGGATCGCGGCGAAAACCCTCCATCATGACAGTCTCTTTTTCGGGAGAATTGACCCGATGCCAGCCAGTGTCACAAAGCTCGCTGTAGCTCGGCAAGTGATGCCCTGCGCGGCTTACACTATCCTGTGACTCTGAATAGAGCCGTTCAATCCAGTCCTGATCGCTCAACCCTTCACTAAATGCATCATCAATTCCCAATTCGCGTGCGATACCAAGAAAGATGTCAAAGTCGTTTTTACTCTCGCCATAAGGCTCGGTTAGTTTTGACATAGAGACTATGTATGGGTCTCGTGGCACCAGAGAAATATCCTGACGCTCAAGCGGTGTGGTACAAGGAAGCACGATATCGGCACGTTTTGCCAGAGCATTCCAACACCATTCGTGCACGATGATTGTCTCTGGTTTACGCCAAGCCTGCATCAATCGGCCCAAGTCTTGGTGGTGGTGAAACGGGTTTCCACCCGCCCAATACATCAGCTTAATATCAGGGTAATGATAGGTTTGCCCATTAAAATCAAACACGGCCCCAGGTGACAATAACATGTCACTAATACGGGCAACAGGAATGAAATCAGCGACTTTGTTTTTGCCTAATGGCAATGTGGCATAGGGAAGAACTTGAAAATTTCCGCCAATTTGATTGACAGCGCTATAGCCAAAGCCAAACCCACCACCTGGCAGGCCAATCTGCCCCAGCATAGCCGCAACAGCGATGGCGGCCCAAAAGGGCTGCTCGCCATGATCTTGCCGTGTGAGGGACCAGCTCACCGATATCATCGTTCGATGCGACGCCATGCGACGCGCGAGAGAAGTGATCTCCTCTGGATCAATATCACAAATCTGCGCCGCCCAGTCGGCGGATTTTGCAATACCGTCAGATTGTCCTGTGACATAAGCTAAGAAAACATCGCTCCCGACAGTATACCGCGATAGAAAATCATGATCCACGAGACCTTCGGTATAAAGCGTATGCGCAAGCCCCAAGAGAAACGCCACGTCCGTATTCGGACGCGGCGCGATCCACTGCCCCTTGACTTGGTCCAACAAATCCGAAGCAATGGGGCTTATATTGACGAATTCGATATCGTTACGAGCCGCTTTTAGAAGATTTTCCCGCTGAATGTGATGGCCTGTTCCACCTTGGCAAATTTGACCGTTTTTAAGGGGTATTCCCCCGAAACAGACAAATAGCTCGGTATGATCCACAATCGAACCCCAGCTCGTACAGCTATCCAAATGTGTCCTGAAACTCCCTAAAATATGAGGGACCATCGCCTCTGCAGCGGCAAAACTATAGGTAAATTTTGATCGGGTATATCCCCCCGCACAGTTTAAAAAACGGTGCAGTTGGCTCTGTGCGTGGTGAAAACGGCCTGCACTCGACCATCCATATGAGCCACCAAAGATCGCCTGATTGCCAAAATCCTCTCGTACACGGCGCAATTCCTGCCCTACGAGCTCAAAGGCGTGTTCCCAATTTATCGCAACAAAGGGGTCTACGCCACGCCGCTCGGTGAATGCGCCTGGTCCATGCTCTAACCAACTTTTTCGCACCATTGGACGGTCAATCCGCGTCGGGCCATGCTGGACATCCAAAATTCCACGGCCAATGGGAGACGGATCGGGATCATGTTCAAAAGCAATAAGGTCCTGAACGCGCCCGTTGCTCACCCTCGCCCGATAGGTTCCCCAATGCGTGCTGGTTAGCGGGAGATCACCTATCTCTGTTGTCTCTTTCATCTTTAAAACTCTTTCATACGATCGCGCGGCTAGGAGAATCCATTACGATAAAAGGACCATCACGATGGTGGCGTCATGACCCAGATGTCGCTGTGTGAACGATTTAAGATAGCTTAATTTTAATCACAAAAAGCCGCCTATCTGCAAGGACAACCTACCCCATATGAGGCACGTTATGACCATTTATTCAGTAGGCTGTTTCATTATTATAATGATAAAATATTTTGTCCATTTATTTTTGCGGAGGCCAAGACGATATGACCTTTTGGTATGATTTAAAGATCAGGAACAAAGTTCTCTTG